>NZ_JBNFNU010000264.1:0-6176 GCF_057364445.1 Xanthobacter sp. BG11Y11_SDJG | reverse complement strand
CGCGGCCTTCGAGGGGCACGCTCGACGCCCTTCGCCCGCCATGGGCGTCGGGGCGCCATGGCGCCATAGGCGATGCGGGCCTGCGCCACCCGGCCGCCAGCGAGCGGCAGGTGAGCGGCGATGGACATCACCGCGATGCCCTTGGGCTTGACGCGGCTGATCTTGCGGAAATGGAAATGCATCGGGTTCTGCGGCCGCGGCACGTGCACCGCTGTCACCAGGCCCTGGCCGCCGCGCTCGCGGGCGGCGAGGAAGTCCTCCAGCGGCACCGGGCGGCCCGAGCCGTAGCCCGACTGCACCACCACCTGGGCATCGAGCGCCAGGAGCGCGGTGGTGAAGTCGCCATAGGGCGTCGGCGCGAAGAGGTTGCCGCCGATGGTCGCCATGTTGCGCACCGCCGGTCCGCCGATGGCGCGGGCCGCGCCGTGCAGGAAGGCGAGCTCCGGCCGCGCCAGCACCATCGCCATGGTGACGCCTGCGCCCAGCTCCAGGCGCGCGCCGGAGAGCGACATCTGCGCCAGCGCCGGATCGGTGACGCGCACCAGCGTGCCGTCGGTGAGGCGCCCCTCGTTCACGTCGCGCATCACCAGCGTGCCGCCGCCGACGAGCAGCGCCTGGCGGTCGCCGGAGAGGATGCCGGCGGCCTCGGCAAGACTGGCGCAGGTTCGCACGTCGAGCATGTCAGGCGTCCTCCCGCGCGAGTTCCGGCAGGAGGCGCACCGCCTCGATGCCGTTGGTGTAGACCTCGTCGCCGACGATCCGCGCCAGCTCCGCCTCGCGCCCGGGCGGCGTGGTGAAGCGGCTCTCCCAGTGCCAGAAGCTGCGGTTGCCGTCGGTGACCGGGAGCAGCCGCACATGGGCCACGTAGTTGAACAGGGGGATCGGCGTATCGAGCAGGCAGTAGCTGAACGTCATTTCCAGGTCGGACAGGGTCAGCAGCTGCTCGCGCAGCTCGCTGCCGTCCCGCAGCACGAAGCGGCGCACGCAGCCGACGCGGTCGGAGGGCTGGGCGCGCTCGATGTGGCTGCGGGCGACGATGGGGTGCCAGCGGTCGTGGCCGTTGAAGTCGCGCAGCACGGCCCAGAGCCGGTCCACCTGCGCGTCGATGATGGTGCTGCGGACCACGTGCGGCATGGCCTCACCCTCCGAATGCGCGCTTGAGGGCATCGAAGCCGCCCTGGAACACGTTGGCGCCGATGCCGCCCACCAGCTCCGCCTCGCGTTCGGGCGCGCAGTCGAAGTCGGCGGACCACTCGATGAAGGTCCGTTCCTGGTCGGTGATGGGGGTGAGCCGCAGCGTCGCCACGTAGTTGGTGAGCGGCATGGGCGAGTCCAGGATCGAGTAGGTGCAGAACATGTCGTAGTCGGACAGGCCCAGCAGCTGCTCGCGCAGCCGGTCGCCGTTGCGCAGGGCGAAGGCGCGGATGCAGCCGACCCTGTCCGCCGGCTCGCCGTTCTCGATGCGGCTCTCGGCGATGGCCGGGTGCCAGTTGGGCAGGCCGTTGAAGTCCCGCACGCGGGCCCAGACCTTGGCCGCGGGGGCGGAGATGACGGAGGAGACGTAGACGCGGGCCATGGCGCTTCCTCCTCACGCCTTCTCGGCGGGGCCGGAGCCGCCGCCCGAACCGCCACCGCCACCGCCACCCGAGCCGCTGCCCTTGCCGTCCGGCCCCTTCGCTTCCGGCTTACCCTTGCCGCCGCCACCGCCGCCCTCGCGGGGGGCCACCTCCTTGGCGACGCGCTGCATGTCGGAGGCTTCGCGCATGAGCCCGCCCATCTTGGCGAGGTTGCCGCCCTCGATGCCGATCTCCTTCAGCACCTGGTCGATCATGGGCGCCTGCACCCGGTAGCGCAGCGCGCTCTCGATCACCTCGTCGGTGGGCGAGCGCGCCGCGCCGCCCGCGCCGCCGCCCATCCCCGCCAATCCGTCCACATGCAGGATGCGGATGCCCTCGATCTTCTCCATGGGCTTCACGCTCTCGCGCACGATGCCCTCGATCCGGTCCAGCAGGCGGCGCCGGAACAGGCCGTAGCGGGCGCCGTCGGAGAGCACGTTCTCGGCCTCGTAGAGCAGCTTCTGCGCCTCGGCTTCCACGGCGCGCCGCACCTTCTCCGCCTCGGCGGCGATGCGGGTCTCGTCGGCGACCTTCTCGGCGAGCATCACCTCCACCGTGCGGCGGCGCTTGGCGCCCTCGCTCTCGCGGATGGTCTTCACCCGCTCCTCGGCCTCCACCGCCTTGGCGCGGGCGATCTCGGCATTGGCCTGGGCGGCGGATTCCTCCAGCGACTTGGCGTAGAGCGCGATCGCCTTGTCCATGGCGGCGGCCTCCACCTCGCGCTCGCGCTCGATCTCCAGCTTGCGCAGCTCGCGCTGGCGGCCGACGCGCGCCTCGTCGAGGCCACGGTCGGACGAGATGCGGGCGCGCTCCACGTCCTCGTTGGAGGCGATCTGCGCCTCCTGGAGCGACTGGTTGCGGGCGATCTCCAATTGCTCCAGCGCCCGCCGCCGGTCGATGCGGGCCGCCTCCAGCGCCTGCTCGCGCTGGATGTCCACGGTCTCCACCTGCTGGCGCGCCGTGATCTCGGCCTGCCGCAATTCGCGGTCGGCGCCGGTGCGCTCCACCCGCTTGGCGGCGAGGGCGATGGCGCGCTCCTCCTCGGCCACCTCGATGACCTTCTTCTGGGTGATCTGGAGCAACTCGCGGGTCTTGGAGGAGTTGATGCGCTCCTCCTCGAGCTTCAGCTCGGTGGCGATGCGCTGGCGCTCCACCGCGTCGCGCCGGTCGAGTTCGGCGGCGTCGAGGTCGGCGTTGCGCTTGATCTCCAGGGCCTTGGTGGCAAGCTCGGCGGCGATGCGCTCGGCGGCGAGCGCCTTCTCCTGGGCGATCCGGGCGGCCTCCGTGGCCTCGCGGGCGGAAATCTCCGCGGCGTCGATCGCCTTGTTGCGGGCGATCTCCAGGCTGCGCACCGCCTCGTCGCGCTGGATGCGCTCGGTGGAAACGGTCTTCTCCTGGGAGATGCGCGCCTTCTCCACCGCTTCGCGGGCGGCGATCTCGGCGGCCTCCACCGCCTCGGTGCGGCCGATCTCCAGGAGGCGCGTGCGCTGCTCGAGCGCGATGCGGTCGGCGGTGACGGCGTCTTCCTGCGCGATGCGGGCCTTCTCGATGGCCTCGCGGGCGGCGATCTCCGCCTCGTCCAGCGCCCGGTTGCGCGCGATCTGGAGGGCGCGCACGCGCTCCTCCTGGGCGATGCGGGCGGATTCCACCGCCTCGCGCGCGGCGATGTCCTCCTGTTCCAGGATGCGCGTGCGCTCGATCTCGCGGTTGCGCACCTCCTGTTCGCGGGCGATGCGCTCGGCGCTCACAGCCGCCTCTTGCAGGATGCGGGCCCGCTCGGTGGATTCCCGGGCGGCGATCTCGGCCGCTTCCAGCACCTTGGCGCGCTCGATCTCCTGCTGGCGGATCTGCCGCTCGGAGGCGATGCGCGCGGCGTTGATGGCCTCCTCGTTGGCGATGCGCGCGGTCTCCACGTGCTCGCGGGCGGCGATCTCGGCCTCCTCCACGGCGCGGGTGCGCTCGATCTCCCGGTGGCGGATGTCCCGCTCGGAGGCGATCCGCGCCTCGCTGATGGCCCGCTCATTGGCGATGCGGGACTTCTCGATCTCCTCGCGGGAGAGGATGAGGGCCTGCTCGGCCTCGGTGTCGCGGGCGGCGCGCTCGCGCGCCACCTCGGCGCGCTGGACCGCGCGCTTGATCTCGATCTCGCGCTGCTGCTCCAGGCGCGCCGCCTCGCTCTCGCGCTCGATGTCGAGCGCCTGGCGCTCCGCCTCCAGGTTGCGGGTGCGGATGCGGATCATCGAGTCCTGCTCGATGTCGTTGCGCAGCTTCCGCTTGTCCTCGATCTCCTCGATGATCCGGGTCAGGCCTTCGGCATCGAAGCGGTTGGAGGGGTTGAAGAATTGCAGGTCGGTCTGGTCCAGGTCGGTGAGCGCGACAGATTCCAGGATCAGGCCGTTCTGGTCGAGCGCCTCGGCGGCCGCCTCCTTCACCCGCTTCACATAGGTGCCGCGCTTCTCGTGCATCTCCTCCATCGTCATCTCGGAGGCGACGGTGCGCAGGGCCGAGATGAACTTGCCGGAGAGAAGGGCGTTGAGCTGGTCCGGCTGGAGCGTGCGGCGGCCGAGGGTGGCGGCGGCGATGGCGACCGCCTCCTTCTCCGGCTTCACGCGGACATAAAACTCGGCGTCGATGTCCACCGCATGCGGTCGCGAGTGATGAGCGCGTCGTTGTTCGCCCGCGTCACCGCGAGCTGGAGCACGTTCATGTTCACCGGCGTGACATCGTGGATGAACGGCAGCACGAAGGCGCCGCCATTGATCACCACCTTCTCGCCGAACGAGCCGGTGCGGACGAAAGACACTTCCTTCGAGGACCGGCGGTAGAGCCAGTTCACCAGATAGACGACGATGGCGATGACGATCACCGCCACGATGAGCCAGAGGATCAGTGCCCCGATCAGCTGTCCCGACATGATCTTCCTCCCGCCCGTCTCCGGGTCACTTGGCATGGCCGGCCTTGGGGCCGGCGTATGGGTCGGCGCTCAGCGGCGGATGGCCTTGAAGGCGCGCGTCTGGTCTCGGATGGCGATTTCCACCGGCAGGCGCTCCATGGAGGAGGCGCCGTAGAAGCCGTGGCAGTGCGTCGTGTGCTTCAGGATGAAATCGGCGTCCGCCGGCTCCGCCACCGGCCCGCCATGGACCAGGACCAGGGCATCCGGCTTCACCGCCAGCGCCGCCTTGGCCCAGGCGTCCACCCGCGCCGGACAGTCGGCGAGCTTCAGCGCCGTCTCGGCGCCGATGGAGCCGCCCGTGGTGAGGCCGAGGTGGCAGACGATGATGTCCGCCCCCGCCTCGGCCATCGCCTGCGCGTCCGCCTCGCAGAAGACGTAAGGGGTGGTGAGGAGGCCCTTGGCGTTGGCGCGGGCGACCATGTCCACCTCCAGCGCGAAGCCCATGCCGGTCTCTTCCAGGTTCTTGCGGAAGGTGCCGTCGATGAGCCCCACGGTGGGGAAGTTCTGGATGCCGGAAAAGCCGATGCGCTTCACCTCGTCCAGAAACACGTCCATGCGCCGGAACGGGTCGGTGCCGCACACGCCGGCGATCACCGGCGTCGATGTCACCACCGGCAGGACCTCGGCCGCCATCTCCATGACGATGGCGTTGGCGTCGCCATAGGGCATGAGCCCGGAGAGCGAGCCGCGCCCGGCCATGCGGTAGCGGCCGGAATTGTAGATGACGATGAGGTCGATGCCGCCGGCCTCCTCGCACTTGGCGGAGAGGCCCGTGCCGGCGCCGCCGCCGACGATGGGCTCGCCCCGCGCCGCCATGGCGTGGAAGCGCGCCAGCAGGCCCGCTTTGTCGAGCCGGGATGCGGAATTCTGGGTCATGGGGTCGCCTGCCGCGGTCCGCCCCGCTCGCGCCGGCGGCTCTGGTGCAGCGCGCGGAAGTGCTGCACCACGCGTCGCGAAGGCGGGATCGTTGATGTGGAGCGGCAGGCGGATGAGCTGCCGGTTCGGCCCGGCGCAGTGTCCGCCAGCGCCTGGAACAGCGCCGCGTCGGCCGCGGGGTCGTGGAACGGCTGGCCGGGCGCGTCGAGCGCGGAGACGCCGCGCTCGGGGATGAGGAAGCGCACCGGCCCTTCCATCTCGTTGAGCCGCGCGCCGATCCAGCGGCCCATGCGGGCGTTCTCCTCCGCCGTGGTGCGCATGAGCGTGATCTGCGGGTTGTGCGGGTAGAGCGTGCGGGCGCGGTAGCGCTCCGGCACCGTGTCGGGGGCGGCGAAGTTCACCATGTCGAGCGCGCCCACCGAGCCCACATAGGGGATGCGGGTGCGGATGACGGCGCCGAAGCGGTCCTCGGTGGCGGGCAGGATGCCGCCCATCATCATGTCGCAGACCTCGGTGGTGGAGAGGTCGATGACCGCGCCGACGAGGCCTGAGTCCACCAGCTTTTCCATCGCCCGCCCGCCGGTGCCGGTGGCGTGGAAGACGAGCGGCTCCCATTCGGCCTCGATCAGCTTCGACACCTGCTGCACGCAGGGCGTGGTGACGCCGAACATGGTGAGGCCCACCAGGGGCCGCGTCCGGGTTCCGCGGCGGGCGATGCGGCGCCGCGCGGC
>NZ_JBNFNU010000263.1:0-6289 GCF_057364445.1 Xanthobacter sp. BG11Y11_SDJG | reverse complement strand
CGCGGCTTCGGCCCGCAGGCCGCCTGGAAGCTCGCCACCCGCGGCGCCGGCGCCGACCAGCGGCAGCACATAGGACGCGCTGCCCTGGGCGACCTTCAGCTCGGAGCCGGCGCCGAGCGCCTTCAGCAGCGGGTCGTTCGCCCTGATGGCGGCGATGATCACCTTGCCGGCGCCGTCGTCGAGGGCCATCACCTCGCCGGAAAAGCCGAAGCTGCGTCCGTCCACGCTGAGCGAGACGCTGCCCTGGCGTCCGCGCGGGCCTTGCTGCCCTCCGGCAGCGTCACCTGGAGCGCCGGCCGGCCGCCCTCCTTGCAGCCGACGAGCACCATGAGGTCGCCGTTGGCGGCGGCGTAGATGGCACCGGAGAGGTCGGGCTGGCGATATTCGGCCCAGCCCTCGGCGCGTGCCGCGCCGGGCGCCGCAAGGACGAGCGCGAGCGCCAAGAGGGATAGCGGGCCGGCGCCCTTCAACCAGTTGCGGATCATCGACATCCCTCCAGGCCTGTTCGCCGTCAGCGCCCGTCCGCCGCCCAGCGTGCGCGCATATAGGCCTCTGCGAACGGCGCGACACGCGGCGTAATGTCTCGCACGCCGCGCACCACCATCACGTCGGCCAGTTCCGGCTCCCGCTCGGCGGCGAGGAACGCGCGGATGCGCGCCGCGAGCGCCTCGCCGGTCTCGGTGAACACCAGGCGGCGCAGGAAGGCGAGGCGCGGGCCGTCATGCACGGCGATGAAGCCGCCGTCATGGGCCACGTCCCCGGCCGTGAGCCCGGTCTCCTCCTGGAGCTCGCGCATGGCGGAGGCGGCAAGGTCCACCCGGCCGCCCTCCGCCACGTCGTTCGGGTCCGGCGTGCCGCCGGGGAAGTAGGCGCTGCCGGGAACCGAGGTGTGCGCCCCCATGACGCCGAGCACGAACGCCCCGTCCGCGCCCTCGATCGCCGCCAGGGCGAAGGCGTTCACCATGCCGAGGTCGCGCCAGCCCATGGCCTCGCGCCACCACAGGAAGCTCGCGAAGTCGGTCTGGCGGAAGGCGCCGCGCACCACGTCGCCGGCGCTGAGCGAGCCGGCGCGCAGCAGCAGCAGCGCGCCGTTCCACAGAGCGGGATTGCCCGCTGCGCGGGCGGCGAAGTGGGCCGCGATCTCCGCGCGGTGCGGTTCGGCCTCAGGCCAGCCGCCGGGCTCGAGAACGAAATCGAGCGCCGCGACCGGCGCGATGCGCCGGCCCGGTCCCGCCTCGGCGCCCCAGCCCGCGGCCATCAGGCCGCCGCATCCTCGAGCGCGGGATAGTCCACATAGCCTTCGGCGCCGCCGCCATAGAAGGTCTCGCGCACCGGCGCGTTGAGCGGCGCGCCACGCTTCAGGCGCTCCACCAGATCGGGGTTGGAGATGAACGACTTGCCGAAGGCGACGAGGTCCGCCCTGCCCTCCGCCACCACGCTCTGCGCCATGGCGCCGTCATAGCCGTTGTTCACCATCCAGGCGCCGGAATAGCGCTGGCGCAGCTCCTCGAACGAGAAGTTCGGATCGATGTCGCGCGGGCCGCCGGTGGCGCCCTCCACCACGTGGACATAGACCGGGTGGCGCTTCTCCAGCTCCTCCATCACATGGTTGAAGAGCGGCTGCGGGTTGCCCTCCGAGATGCCGTTGGCCGGCGAGACCGGCGACAGGCGCAGGCCGGTGCGCTTGGCGCCGATCTCGGCCGAGACCGCGTCCACCACCTCCATCAGGAAGCGGGCGCGGTTCTCGATCGAACCGCCATACTGGTCGGTGCGCTTGTTGGTGCCGTCCTTCAGGAACTGGTCGATGAGATAGCCGTTGGCGCCGTGCAGCTCCACGCCGTCGAAGCCGGCGCGCACCGCGTTCGCCGCGGCGCGGCGATACTGGTCGACCACCTGCTTGACCTCGTCGGTCGCGAGCGCGCGCGGTTCGGACGTCTCCAAGAAGCCGTTGTTCACGAAGGTCTTGGCCTCGGCGCGGATGGCCGAGGGGGCGAGCGGCGCGGCGCCGCCGGGCTGGAGCGAGACATGGGAGACGCGGCCCACGTGCCAGATCTGGATATAGATGTGCCCGCCCTTGGCGTGCACCGCCTCGGTGATTTTCTTCCAGCCTTCCACCTGGGCGTCGGTGTAGATGCCGGGCGTGTCCTGATAGCCCTGCCCCTCCTGGGAGATGGGCGAGCCCTCGGTGACGATGAGGCCCGCGCCGGCGCGCTGGGCGTAGTATTCGACCGCGAACGGACCCGGCACGCCGCCGGCGGCCGCGCGGTTGCGGGTGAGCGGGGCCATGACGACCCGGTTGGAGAGGGTGGCGTCGCCGAGGCGGAAGCTGTCGAACAAGGAGGGGTGCGTGGCGCTCATGAAGGCTAGCTCTCGCAAAAGGGGGGAAGGCCGGAGCGCGGCCGTGGGGATGGATCAAAGATAGGCCGCGCGGCCCGCGCGCCAAGGGCGCAGGCGTGAATTTTGCGTGACATCCCCGAGCGGAAAGACTTGTTCCGACTGTGGATTTCGCCCGGCGCGGCGCGCGCCGGGGTGCTCACACGTGCAGCACGCCCTCGGCGACCACCACCGCCCCGCCGCCGATTGTGGCTTCCACCAATTGCCCGTCCTTCACCGTGAAGCCGAGGTCGAGCCGGCTCGGGCGCCCCATCTCGAAGCCCTGGTCGATGCGCACCTTGTGGTGGCCGTCGACGCGGTTCTCCGCGTCCATCAGCACGGTGGGAAAGGCGGCGGCGGCGGCGCCGGTCGCCGGATCCTCCTCGGTGCCGAGCCCGGGGGAGAACATGCGGGCGCGGAAATCGGCGTCGCCCTCCTCGTCCGGGGTGTAGAGATAGAGCGCCTCGCCGAACGCGCCGAGCGCGGCGATGAAGGCCGCCTCGTCCGGCCGGGCGCGGGCGAGCGCGGTGAGGTTCGAAAGCGGCACGAACAGGAACGGCACGCCGGCCGAGGCCACCACCGGGCGGTGGGCGTCGAAGCCGATATCGCTCGGCTCCAGGCTCAGCGCGTCGGCGCAGGCGGCCCGGGAGAGGTTGACCTCCTCCAGTTCGCCCTTGCGCGGTGCGGTGAAGACCGCCGAGCCCTTGCGCGAGCCCGCCCCCTGGGTCGCCACCTCGCACTTGATGGTGCCGATCTGCTCCTCGATGGTGAAGCTGCCCTTCTCCATCTTGCCTTCCAGCGCCAGTAGCACCGCCGCGCCCACCGTGGGGTGGCCGGCGAACGGCATCTCGTGCGCCACCGTGAAGATGCGGATGCGCGCCTTGTTGGCGGGGTTCTTCGGCGGCAGCACGAACACCGTCTCGGAGACGTTGAACTCCCGGGCGACCTGCTGCATCGCCGCCTCGTCCATGCCCTGGGCATCGAGCACCACGGCCAGCGGATTGCCCCCGAACGGACGGGTGGTGAAGACGTCGAGCGTCACGTAGCGGCGCGGCATCCCATGTCCCCAGGCGGCGGGCGGCCATGCCTGACCCCGCGCAACGAGCTGCTTCTCCCCGCGCCCCCGCGCACAGGATGGACGGACCGCGCCGGACGACGCAGCGCCACAAATTTGCCTTATATCGCCGAGGCCGTGAAGAGGCGGGAGGGGGCGACGAACTCCTCCTGTGCTTCCACCAGAAGCAATTCCCGCGACTGTGCTTTTTCGGTCCGCTCCAGGAGCCCGAAAATCGAGGAGGCGGCGCGCGCGAGCGCGGTGGCGCTGCTGGTCGTGCTCAGCCAGTGGACGAAGAACAAGGCGGCGATGGCGTCGCCGGCGCCGTTGAGGCTCACGTCGAGGCGCGGCGTGCGCACCAGGAAGCGGCCGTCCGGCCCCGAGGCGATCAGGTCGATGAAGCCCTCCGGCGTCTCCTGCGTGTGCAGGCTGGTGACGAGGATCACCTTCGGGCCGACGGCGTGCAGCGCGTCGCAGGCCGCGACCGCCTCGTCGAGGGTCGTCACGGTGCGGCCGGCGAGCAGCTCCAGCTCGAAATGGTTGGGGGTGATGATGTCGGCGGCGGGCACCGCCCGTTCCCGCATGAATTCCGGGATGCCCGGGCGCACGAAGATGCCGCGGCCCACATCGCCGATCACGGGATCGCAACAATAGAGCGCCTTGGGGTTGGCGGCCTTCACCTGCCCGACCGCGTCGAGAATGGCGGCACCGATGTCGGCCGCGCCCATATAGCCGGAGAGCACGCCGTCGCAGCGGCCGAGCACGCCGCGCTCGGCGATGCCGGCGACGAGGTCCGACACCAGGGCAGCGTCGAACACCGCGCCGCGCCAGGCGCCGTAGCCGGTGTGGTTGGAGAACTGCACCGTGTTGATGGCCCAGACCTCCACCCCGAGCCGCTGCAGCGGGAACACGGCCGAGGCGTTGCCCACATGCCCGTAGGCGACGTGGGACTGGATCGAGAGAATCTGCGTCACGATGCGTCCTCTTCCCGCAGGCCGCGGTTCCCGTGCGAGGTAGCGCCGCGCGCGCGCCTTCACAAATCGATTTTCATCATGAACCCTCACCGCCCGGCTTATGAATAGTGGCCGCAGCCCCGGAGGACGCCGTGACCGACCTTGCCGACCTTTTCCCAGGCTTCGCCGCGCACAACATCGACACCGAGGCCGGCCGCATCTTCGTGCGCAAGGGCGGCGAGGGGCCGCCGCTGCTGCTGCTGCACGGCTTCCCGCAGAGTTCGGCCATGTGGCACAAGGTGGCGCCCGCGCTGGCGAAGACCCACACCTTGGTGATCCCGGATTTGCCCGGCTACGGCTGGAGCGCGGCGCCGGCCCCGCGCGCCGACCATGCGCCCTATTCCAAGCGCGCCACCGCCGCGGCGCTGGTGAAGGTGATGGAGGATCTGGGCTTCGCCCATTTCGCCCTCATGGGCCATGACCGGGGCGCGCGGGTGGGCTACCGCATGGGGCTCGACCATCCCGGCCGCATCGACCGCCTCGCGCTGCTCGACATCGTGCCGACCTATGTCATGTGGCACCGCATGGACCGGGCGCGGGCGCTCCAGGTCTACCACTGGGCCTTCCTCGCCCAGCCGCATCCTCTGCCGGAGACGCTGATCGGCCCCAAGGCCGCCTGGTTCCTCGACTGGACGCTGGCGAGCTGGACCGCGAAGAAGGACCTCTCCGCCTTCGACCCGCGCGCGCTCGCCCACTACCGCGCCGCCATCGGCGCGCCGGACCATCTGCGCGCCATGTGCGAGGACTACCGGGCGGGCGCCACCATCGACCTCGCCCATGACGAGGCGGACCTCGCCGCCGGCGCGTCCTCCTGTGCCCCACCTTCGCGGCGTGGGGCGAGGCAGGCATCCCGAGCCGCGGCGCGAGCCCGCTGGAGGCCTGGAGCGCGCTGGCGCCGGACATCACGGGCACCGCAGTGCCGTGCGGCCATTTCGTCTGCGAGGAAGCGCCCGAGGCGGTGCTGGAGGCGGTGAAGGGGTTTCTCGCCGGCGGGTGAGGCCGCCCCGTCGCGCGGGAGACCCTATCGCCCCGCAAGGCTGGCGGCGCACAGGGCGCGCACGGCGCGTTCGGCATCGCGCGTGACCTGCTTGCGGTCGTGGGCGGCGTCGAGCACCAAAGGCGCGCCGAAGCTCACCTCCACGTCGATGGCGCCGTGGCGCAGCACGTCGAGGAGATGGGGCGCCAGCTCCATGTCGCCGAACCAGGCGGCGGCCGGCCGATGCCGGCGCCCCATGGGCAGGCCCTGGAGCCGCACATAGGCGATCGCCATGGGCTGGACGCTCACCGCCTCGGCGGCCGCCACCGCCTCGCGCACCGCGCCCACCAGCGCGGTGCGGAAGGGCAGGACGCGGTTGCCGTCGGACGAGGTGCCCTCGGCGAACAGCACCACCGGATCGCCCGCATGCAGGCGCTCGGCGATCTCGCGGTTGACGCTGCCGGTCGCCTGGCGGCGCTGGCGGTCGACGAACACGGTGCGCTGGAACTTCGCCAGCAGTCCCACCAGGGGCCAGGCCGCCACCTCGCTCTTCGCCACGAAGAACAGCGGCGTCAGCGAACCGATGACGGGAATATCGAGCCAGGACACATGGTTGGAGAGCAGCAGCAGCGGCCGGTCGGCGGCAGGTGCGCCCTTCAGGTGCACCCGGACGCCGAGCAGACGCAGCAGCAGGCGGTGATAGAGCACGGGAATCCACCGGCGCAGCGGCAGCTTTAGTTTCAGGGCGGCCCACTGAAGGGGCAGGCCGATCCCCGTCGCCGCCAGCACCACCGCGAGCACCAGGCCGAGGCGCAGCCGCATGAGCCCGCGCGCCAGCATCGGGCTGTCCGGCCCGAGCGGGCCGACCGCGTC
>NZ_JBNFNU010000262.1:0-6308 GCF_057364445.1 Xanthobacter sp. BG11Y11_SDJG | reverse complement strand
GTCCGCCGATCACGCCGCCGCCCCCGCCCGTTACCCCGCCGCCCCCGCCGCAGATCCTGCCTGCCGTCCTTACTGCTGAGGCGCCTCACGCAGCCAGCAGCGCCAGGCAGCGCTCCACCAGGTGCTCAAGCGGTGGGCGCTCCGCGAGGATCGCCCGGTGCATGCGGCCGGCGGCCAGGGCCAGGTGGGCGGCGTCCTCGTCTTCCGCGAAGGCGAGGATATCGGTGGGATCCGGCATGTAGCCGGGATCGAACAGCAGACGGCTGCGCGCCACGCCCGCGGCGGCGATGGCTTCACCGTTGAGATAGTGCTCCACGTGCTGGCACAGGGTGTATTGGGGCACGCCCGCCGCCAACGCGTCCGCGGCGATGCCCGCATTGCCCTGGTGCAGCACCAGACGGGAGCGCTCCAGCACGGTGCTCATGCGCTGCGGCGCGCCATGGACCCGCGCGCCGACCGCGCGCAGCGCCGCGACCACCTCCGGGGCGGCGGTGGGCGTGTAGATTTCCAGCATCGGGCCGAGAACCAGAAGCGCCGCCATCACGCCAGGCCGGGCGATCACGTCCATGTGGAGATAGGCGAAGATGCCGGATGCGCCCGGCCGCCGCTCGCGCATGGGCTCGATCATCAGCGGCCCGTCGGCGGGGCGCTGGCGCAGATCCGCATAGGGATCGAGCAGCTGGAACGTGCAGACGAAGGCATCGTCGGCCTGGAACAGGGCGCCAACGCGGTCGATGCCGTCGCTGCCTTCGGCCGCGAGCGCTCGGTTGACAGCGTCCAGCATATCCGCGTCCTGCGCCATCGGCGGCGCGAAGGTGTGGAGCAGCGGGAACGCCGTCAAGTCCTGGGGTGGCAGGCAGAAGCCGACGCCGGTCTGGATCGTGCGCGCCCGCCCGCGCGCCGCGAGTGTCGCCATGGGGGCGTAGTCCAGAACCACGAGGTCCGGCCGCACCTCATCGAGGATGGCGCGCCAGCCGGCGAGGGCCCGGCGCATGGCCTGCTCGTCCAGCAGCCCGGCCTGGGCGAGCGAATCCGTGAGCGTCGCCGAGGCAGGGACCGGCCTGAAGCCCGCGGGCGTCGTCTCCGGCGCCACCAGCACCGGGATGCCCGCCTGGTCCAGCGGTGTCGCGAAGAACGGCCGGGTGCACGCCGCCACCACCTGGTGTCCGGCCGCGGCGAGGCGGCTGCCCACCCGGGCGAGCTTCATGGAATGGCCGTAGCCGACGCCCAGCTCCCAGGCGAGAAGCACCCGTCTCGAACCCAAACCGGCCTCCCTTCCTTGGCGCCATGGCATGACGCCTGGCGGCGGGTCATGAATGCCTTCTTGCGGGGAAAAGGTCGAGCCGGCGCGTGCGGGCGGCCATTGCCGCCAATTCCGGTTGCCTGCCGGGGGGCTGGTCGGATATCCCGGTGCGCGCAGGCGCAAAAGCATCGCGGGTGCCGGCCGGCGGATGGCCGGTGCGCCGGGGGTGGTCAAGGAGCAGGCTGATGATCAGGTTCTCGCGCAGGTCTCTCGGCGTTCCCTCCCTCGCCGGCGCGGCGCTGGCGGTGTTCGCTTTCGCTGCTCCGGCTCTCGCCCAGTCCGCCGCGCCCGCCCCGGCGGCGGCGCCGGTCTCGGAGACCCGCACCGTGCACGACGACTGGACCGTGCGCTGCAAGAAGGGCGGCGCGGCCAAGCCCGAGTGCGAGGCGGTGCAGACGCTTCAGACCACGGACCTCAAGGGCGTGCTGGCCCATATCGCCGTGCGTGCGGAGAAGGACGGGCCGGTGCGCCTCATCGTCCTGGTGCCGCCGGGCGTGTGGCTGCCCGCCAACGTGGTGTTCAAGGTGCCGAACGTCGCCGACATCACGCTCACCTACAAGCGCTGCGGCCAGCACTGCGTCGCCTCGGTCGAACTGACCAAGGAGCAGCTCGACGCGCTCAAGGGCAGCGCGGGCAAGGGCGAGTTCACCTTCGAGAACGGCTCGCGCAGCCCCATCATCCTGCCGGTCTCCTTCAAGGGGCTGGGCAAGGCGATGGAAGAGGCCATGAAGGGCTGAGCCGCCCGCGGACCTGAGGTCGGCGCGGGGCCTCAGCCCCGCGCGCGCAGCTCCCGCCGCAGGATCTTGCCGGTGGCGGTCATGGGCAGGGTGTCCGTGAACGCCACGTGGCGCGGATATTCGTGGGCCGAGAGCCTGGTCTTCACGAAATCCTGGATGTCGCGGGCGAGGTCGTCGGAGGCCGTGCCGCCGTCCTTCAGCACCACCCACGCCTTCACCGCCTCGGTGCGCAGCGGGTCGGGCACGCCCACCACCGCCACCAGCGCCACCGCGGGGTGCTTGAGGATGCAGTCCTCGATCTCCGCCGGGCCGATGCGGTAGCCGGCCGAGGTGATGACGTCGTCGGCCCGGCCCACATACCAGAGGTAGCCGTCGGCGTCGCGCCGGCCCATGTCGCCGGTGAGCAGGAAGTCGCCCGCATACTTGGCGGCGGTGGCGCCCGGGTTGCGCCAATATTCCAGCATCATCACCGGGTCGCCCTTGCGCACGCCCACCTGGCCCTCGGTGCCGTCCGGCAGCTCGCGCCCGTCCTCGTCGACGATGCGCACGTCGTGGCCGGGGATCGGCCGTCCCATGGCGCCGGGGCGGATGGGGAAGAAGTCCGAGTTCGAGCCCACCACGAGGTTGCACTCGGTCTGGCCGTAGATCTCGCGCGCCTCGACGCCGAGCCGCTCCTTCACGAACGCCCCCAGCTCCGCCCCGAGGCTCTCGCCGCCGGTGAGCAGCGAGCGCAGGGCGAGCCCGTCATGCCGCACGTCCGCCTGCCGCAGCAGCTTGAGCGCGGTGGGCGGCAGGAACACGTTGCGCACCTTGTGGCGCGCCATCAGGTCCATGGCGGCTTCGGGGTCGAACTTCTTGGCCCGGTGGGCCAGCACCGGCACGCCCAGATAGAGGCTCGGGAACAGCACGTCGAACAGGCCGCCGATCCAGGCCCAGTCGGCCGGCGTCCAGTGCAGGTCGCCGGGCCGGGGCATGCCCTCGTGGATGAAGGTGATGCAAGGCAGGTGGCCGAGCAGCACCCGGTGGCCGTGCAGCGCGCCCTTGGGGTTCCCGGTGGTGCCGGACGTGAAGATGATGATGCCGGGATCGTCCGGCCCCGTGTCGGCCGGGGTGAAAGCGTCGCTGGCCCGCGCCAGCGCGGCGTCGAAGGAGAGCGTTCCGGGCGCGGCGGCGGGGCCGGTGAGGTAGACGGTGGCAAGGTCCGGCAGGCGCTCGCGCACCCGCTCCAGCTTGGCGAGGCCCGAGGCGTCCGTCACCAGCGCCTTGGCGCCGGAGGCGGCGAGGCGGAACTCCAGCGCCTCGTCGCCGAACAGGGTGAACAGCGGCACCGAGACGAGCCCCGCCTTGAAGGCGGCGAGGTGGGCGATGGCCGTCTCCGGCGCCTGGGGGAGGAACACCGCCACCCTGTCGCCGCGCTTCAGCCCCTGGGCGAGGAGGGCGTTGGCGAAGCGGTTGGTGAGGCTCTTAACCTCATCGAAGGAGTATGCGCGTACGGTGCCGCTCTCCTCCTCGAACACCAACGCGGGCTTGCCTGAGCCGTCCGCATGGGCATCGACGCAGGCCACCCCCATGTTGAAACGGGCGGGGATCTGCCAGCGGAAGGCACGGACGAGCGCGTCATAGCGCGGCGCGGCGAGGGTCATGGACGTCCTCCCGAGGACCGGAATGGCAGTCTCCATGAAACATGAAAAAACTGCTCTTATCATTTTGATCTAGAACGGAAAATTAACCATACTTGACGTGGCGTGCGAACAGTTTGCCGCCCTGGTCCAGCGCGGGGCAGGGTGTGGAAACAATCGAACGTTTTTCCTGACGCGGTCAAGAGGCGCGCCGCACCCGCGCTCCGGAGGGGGGCCTTAGGCGACCAGCCCGACCGCGCCCGCCGCGGCGCCGCGGAGTCGCCTCGATCTTCGCCCTGTAGTGCGCCGGCCCGTCCTTGAAAACCGCCGAGCCCGCCACGAGCACGTCGGCGCCGGCCTTGGCGCAGAGCGCGCCGGTTCCGGGTTCACGCCGCCGTCCACCTCCAGGCGGATGTCGCGGCCGCGGATCATGTCGCGGATGCGGGCGATCTTCTCCAGCATCTCGGGGATGAAGGCCTGGCCGCCGAAGCCGGGATTGACGCTCATGACGCAGATCAGGTCCGCCTTCTCCAGCGCATAGTCCAGCACCCGCTCCGAGGTCGCGGGGTTGATGGCGATGCCGGCCTTCTTGCCGAGCCCCTTGATGACCTGCAGGCAGCGGTCGAGATGGGGCGTCGCCTCGGGATGGACCGAGATGATGTCCGCCCCGGCCTTGGCGAAGGCCTCGAGATAAGGCTCCACCGGCGCGATCATCAGGTGCACGTCGAACACCTTGTCGGTGTGCGGCCGCAGCGCCTTGATGATGTCCGGCCCGAAGGTGAGGTTGGGCACGAAGTGCCCGTCCATCACGTCGAGATGGATGTAGTCCGCCCCCGCCGCCGCCACCGCGCGCACCTCCTCGCCGAGCTTCGAGAAGTCGGAGGCGAGCATGGAGGGGGCGATCAGCGGCGTGGTCATAGGGCGAACTCCGGTTTGCGCGGGCTCTTTCGGCGCATATTGGGGCGCGGCCATGGCGCCGGCCAGCGCCTCAATAATAGGAGGCGATCTTCTCCACTTCGGCCTTGGAGCCGAACACCAGCGGGATGCGCTGGTGGATGTGGCTCGGCACGATGTCGAGGATGGGGGTCTTGCCGTCGGTGGCGCCGCCCTTCGCCTGTTCGGTAAGGAAGGCGACGGGGTTCGCCTCGTAGATCAGCCGCAGGCGGCCCTCCGCATAGCCCTTGCGCTTGTCGCCGGGATAGAGATAGACGCCGCCGCGGGTGAAGATGCGGAAGGCGTCGGCCACCATGGAGCCGACCCAGCGCATGTTGAAGTCCTTGCCGCGCGGGCCGTCCTTGCCGGCGAGGCAGTCGGCGATATAGCCGCTCATGGCCGCGTCCCAGTGGCGGACGTTGGACTGGTTGACGCCGTATTCCTTGGTCTCGGCCGGGATCTCCACATTCTCGCGGGCGAGCAGGAAGTCGCCGCTCGCGCGGTCCTGCACGAACACGTGGGTGCCCGCGCCGAAGGTCGCCACCAGAATGGTCGCCGGCCCATAAGCGAGGAAGCCCGCCGCCACCTGATGCCGGCCCGGGCGCATCACCGCGTCCTTCGGGTTGGCATGGGCGTCCGCGTCATAGGGCAGGATGGAATAGATGGTGCCCACCGACACGTTGGTGTCGATGTTGGACGAGCCGTCCAGCGGGTCCACCGCCACCACCAGGCGGCCGGCCGGGTTCACCGGGATCAGCTCCTCGCTCTCCTCGGAGGCGAGGAAGGCGACGGGGGTGGGCTTCAAGGCGGCGAGGATGCGCTCCTCCGCCACCACGTCCAGCTCCTTCTGGGCATCGCCCCCGGCATTGGGGTCGACGCCGCGGATCTTGGCGAGGCCCTCTTCCAGGGGACCGCGCGCCACCAGGTCGGCGATGCCGACGCCGGCGCCGGCAATGGCTCTGACCGCGGCGGCGACCGCGCCTCTGCCGGCATCGCCGCCGGCCCACCGGTCGAGATAGGCTTCGAGGGTCACGCTGTCGCTGCCCGCCGTGTTGCTCACCGAAAATCTCCTGCCCGTCTTTGCCCAGGGGGCAGGGCGAGGCGCCGCGCGCCGGCCGCTCCCACCGCCCGGCGCCGTTATGGCGCAGAGCGCCGCGCCGGGCAAAGCAAATGGCGGCCCGCCGCGCTCACCGGCGGCGGGTGATCTCCACGCGACGTCGGCGAAGATGCCGCTCACCGGGGCATTCGGCTTGTGCACCGTGACCGAGACTTCCTCCAGCAGCTGAAAATGGTCCAGCAGGCGTGTGGCGATCCGCTCGGCGAGCGTCTCGATGAGATGGACCGGGTCGTCCTCCGCCACCGCGCGGACCTGCTCGTAGATGTTCTGGTAGGAGATGGTCAGCGCCTGGTCGTCGGCCCAGGCGGCGGGGCGGGTGTCGAGGCGGCAGTCGCAGTCCACCACGAAGCGCTGGCCGAGTTCGCGCTCGGCCTCGTAGACGCCGTGACGGGCATAGAACGGCATGCCCTTCACGAACAGGCGGTCGAGGTCGTGGCGCGGCATGGTCCGGCCTTCGGTTGCCTTGGCCTCGGCCTCGGCCGCCGCTTCGGGTTCATCTGCTCTCATCAATGCCTCACGCGGCAGCCGGCCCGTGTTGCGGGGCGCCGCCCTCGAACCGGCGCGCTGTCTCGCCCGCGCCGGACCCGGCGCGAGGCGCC
>NZ_JBNFNU010000261.1:0-6318 GCF_057364445.1 Xanthobacter sp. BG11Y11_SDJG | reverse complement strand
CGCGGCGATCGCGGGCCGCGGTGGCGGCGCCGCCCCCCGCCGCCGGCCCACGGTGTATTACCAGGAGCCGCCGGTGGTCTATCTGGAGCCGCCCGCCCGCCCCGGCCCGCGCCAGTGCTGGGTGCAGACCGACGGACGCGGCTACGGCTACTGGTCGCCCTGCTGAGCGCCGCTGCCGCCGCGCGAAATCCTCGTGCTGAGCGCGGCTGCCGCCGCGCCAATGCATCGTGCTGAGCGCGCTACCGCGCGCTCAGTGCGACAGCGACTGCGCGAGCCCCACCATCAGCGGCATGGTGACGGCGGCGGCGAGGATCTGCACCGTGAGCATCTCCGCCAGCAGCGCCGCATCGCCGCCCATCTGCCGCGCCAGCACGTAGCCGGCCGCGCCGACGGCACCGACGCCGTCACCACCACCACCGCCAGCTCGATCGGCGTCAGGCCCGCCCACAGGCCGATGGCGATGGCGATGGCTGGCTTCACCAGCAGCTTGAGCACGCTCGCGAAATAGACCGCCGCCTTGGGGCGGGCGAGCTGGGACACCGAGAGGCCGCCGCCGACCACCAGCAGCCCCACCGCGAGCGAGGCGCGCCCCAGCACGTCCCCGAACTCCAGCAGCACCGCCGGGATGGGGATCGCCGCATAATTGATGGCGGCGCCGATGAGGCACGCAGAGATGTAGGGGTTCTGCGCCAGCTGGCGCAGGACGCCCGTCACCGTGGGCGGCTCGCGGCCGGCGAAGTGGGCCAGCACCACCACGGCGATCACGTTGAGGAAGGGGATCATCGCCACAAGCGCCACGGCGGCGACGGTGATGCCCTCCGCGCCATAGAGCCCGCCCGCCACCGCCAGCGCGATGTAGGTGTTCCAGCGGAACGAGCCCTGGTAGAGCGAGGTGAAGGCCGGCCCGTCCAGCTTGAACAGCGCCATGATCGGCCGGTTCAGCGCCACCAGGGTGACGGACAGGACCAGCACGGCGCCGAGCAGCGTGCCGGTGACCGCCAGCACGTTGACCTTCGAGAGGTCCGCCTTCACCGCCGAGACCACCAGCAGCGCCGGGAACAGCACGAAATAGGTCAGGCGCTCCAGCCCGGCCCAGTGCATCGGGTCCTTCAGCAGCACGCGCCGCAGCGCCGCGCCGAGGGCGATGATGAGGAAGACCGGAACGAGGGCGGTGAGGATGACGGACATGGCACGCACGAAGGGCGGGAGCGCGGGCGGCTCCCGGAGCGCCCCGTCATAGAGGCGGCGGGGGCCGAAGGAAACCGCCCTGTTTTCCCTTTTTGCCGGCCGATCCCATTTCGGCACACGCGCCCGCGGCGCGGAGGAACGGGAGCGGCACGGAGCGCGACCGAATCGGCGGCGGCGCCGCGATGCCGCTTCGTTCCCACTCAGTGCGGCGACGCGGGCGCGTCCCGTTTCAGGACGACGGCCGGCGCGCTGGCGGAACGTCGGTGGCACGGAGCGTGACCGAATCGGCCGCCGCCGTGCGATCACCGTTCGTTCGGCGATGCGTCCGAAGGCAAATCATCAGGCTTCGCGGCGCGCACGCGGGCGAGGAAATCCAGAGCCCCCTCCAGAATGAACTGCGCCGCATGCTGGTCCACCACGGCGGCGCGCTTGGCCCGGCTCATGTCGGCCGAGATCAGCGCCCGCTCCACCGCCACGGTGGAGAGCCGCTCGTCCCACAGTGCGATGGGCCGGCCGGCCAGCCGCGCGAAATTGCGGGCGAAGGCCCGGCTCGCCTGGGCGCGCGGCCCCTCGCTGCCGTCCATGTTGAGCGGCAGGCCGAGCACGAACGCCACCGCGCGCCGCTCATCGGCGAGCGCCACGAGGCGCAGGGCGTCGGCGGTGAACTTGGTGCGCTTCACCGTCTCCACCGTGGTCGCGACGCGCCGGTCGGGATCGCAGGACGCCACGCCGATGGTCTTGGTGCCGAGGTCAAGCCCCAGCAGGGCCCCGCGCTCCGGCAAGAGGGGCGCCATCTGCGCCAGGGGAAGGACCGGAGCGGGAACGGCGGGTATGGGTGTCGTCGGAGGCGTGGTCATGGGTTCCTGTCTGCCGCACCCTCGCCTGTTTCAGCGGCCGGCGCCAGCCTCACCTCACCCCTCGTCCACCACCGCCAGGAAGGCATTGCCGTAGCGCTCGAGCTTGGCCTCGCCCACGCCGGATATGTCGCCGAAGGCGGCCAGCGAGCGGGGGCGGAGGCGCGCCACCTCCATCAAGGTTGTGTCGTGGAAGATGACATAAGGCGGCACGCCTTGGGCGCGGGCGATCTCCAGGCGCAGCGCCTTCAGGCGGAGGAACAGCGCCTCGTCCTGCGGATCGGAGAGCTGGGCGCGCGGCGCCCGCTCGCCGCCGCCGGTGCGGGCCGGACGGGCGCGAGCCTCGGCCTTCAGTTCCACCTTCTCCTCGCCGCGCAGCACCGGCCGGCATTTCTCGGCAAGGCCGAGCGCGCCGTGGCCCTCCACGTCCACCACCAGGAGGCCCATGGCCACGAGCTGGCGCACGATCGCGCGCCACTCGTCGCGGGAAAAACGCCTTGCCGATGCCGAAGGTGGAAATCTTGTCGTGGCCGAACTTCGCCACCTTCTCGGTGGCCTGGCCGAGCAGCACGTCGATCACGTGTCCCGCCCCGAAGCGCTCGCCGGTGCGGTAGACGCAGGACAGCAGCTTTCTTGCCGCCTCGGTGCCATCGAAGGTCTTGGGCGGCGAGAGGCAGGTGTCGCAATTGCCGCACGGCTGCGGCAGGTCCTCCTCGAAATAGGACAGCAGCACCTGCCGCCGGCAGCGGGCGGTCTCGGCGAGGCCCAGAAGGGCATCGAGCTTGGCGCGCTCCACGCGCTTCCTCGCATCGGGCGCGTCGGAGGAATCGACGAACTGGATCAGCTTCGCCACGTCCTCCAGGCCGTAGAGCAGCAGCGCCTCGGAGGGCAGGCCGTCGCGGCCGGCGCGGCCGGTCTCCTGGTAATAGGCCTCGATGCTCTTCGGCAGATCGAGATGGACCACGAAGCGCACGTCCGGCTTGTCGATGCCCATGCCGAAGGCGATGGTGGCCACCATGACGATCCCCTCCTCCTTGAGGAAGCGGTCCTGGTGGCGCGCGCGGGTCTCCGCGTCGAGCCCGGCATGGTAGGGCAGCGCCGTGCGCCCCTCCGTCGACAGCATCTCGGCGGTGGTCTCCACCTTCGCCCGGCTCATGCAATAGACGATGCCCGCCTCGCCCTCGTGGTCGTCCAGGAACGCGCGCAGCTGCGCGCGCGGATTGTTCTTCGGCACGATGCGGTAGCGGATGTTCGGCCGGTCGAACGAGGACAGGAACACCCTGCCCTCCTCCAGCGCCAGCCGCTCGACGATCTCGCGCCGGGTCGGCCCGTCCGCCGTGGCGGTGAGCGCGATCCGCGGCACGCCGGGGAAGCGCTCGTGCAGCACCGTGAGCTGGCGATACTCGGGCCGGAAATCGTGACCCCATTGGGAGACGCAGTGCGCCTCGTCGATGGCGAACAGGGCGATGCGGGCGCCGTCGAGCAGCGTCAGGAAGCTCTCGGTGAGCAGGCGCTCCGGGGCGACATAGAGCAGATCCAGTTCGCCCATGGCGAGCTGGCGCTCCACCTGCCGCGCCTCGCCCGGAGCGAGCGAGGAGTTCAGCATCGCCGCCTTCACGCCCAATTGGCGCAACGCCTGCACCTGGTCGTGCATCAGCGCGATCAGCGGCGATACGACGATGGCGGTGCCCGGCCGCACCAAGGCCGGCACCTGATAGCACAGCGACTTGCCGCCGCCCGTGGGCATCAGCACCAGCGCATCGCCGCCGGCGCAGACATGGGCGACGATCTCCTCCTGCCGGCCGCGGAAGCGCTCGAAGCCGAAGACGTGGCGCAGCACGTCGGTGGCCGTGCGGGTGGAAGTGGCGAGAGCGGTCATGGGGCCTTATAGCCGCGCGCGGGGCGCGGGCAATGGGTGGCAGGCATTTCCGAAGGAAGACTGGCGCGCCGCCCTCGATCGGGACTGGGATCGGCGCCCATCGAACATACCAGCGTCATACCCCGGCTTGTCCGGGGCATCCACCCCACCGCTGGACGAACGGCATGGTGGACCCTCCGGACAAGCCGGAGGGTGACGCCACTGCAGGCCCGCAGGCCGCCTCCCCTCACACCTCGAAGCTGCCGCCCACGGCGGGCGCCTCGATCTTCACCGGGTGGCCCTTCAGCGCCTCGATGAAGCCGGAGGGGTCCTGCACCAGAAGCGGGAAGGTGGCGTAGTGGCAGGGCACCACGGTCTCGACGCCGGGCAGGAAGCGCTTCACCGCCAAAGCGGCGGTCTTCGGGCTCATGGTGAAGCGGTCGCCGATGGGCACGAACACCACCTTCGGCTCGTGGATCTCGCACAGCAGCGCCATGTCCGAGAAGATGTCGGTGTCGCCCATGTGCCAGACCGTCGGCTCGCCCGGCGCCTTGATGATGAGGCCGGAGGGGTTGCCGAGATATTCCGCCGGGCTCGAATTGCCGCCCGAGGAATGGTCGGCGCGCACCATGGTCACGGTGAAGCCGCCCATGTCGACCGTGCCGCCGGTGTTCATGAAGGCGGTGGAGCCGACGCCCTGGCCGGCGAGGAAGGCGCAGATCTCGGGGTTCGCCACCACCGGGATCTCGCGCGCGGCGTCCGCCGCCTCCTCGACGATCGCCACCGTGTCGCCGATATGGTCGCCATGGCCGTGGGTGAGCAGGATGTGGGTGCAGCCGCGCGCGGCCTCCTCGCGCGTGCCCTTGAACACCGGATTGCCGGTGAAGAAGGGATCGATGAGCACCGCCTTGCCCGAGAAGTCCAGACGGAAGGCGGCATGGCCGAGCCAGGTGATCTTCATGGAATTCAAACCCCGTGGAGCCGGAGAAAGGGAGGGGAAGGCGGGCGGAGTATCGAAGAAGCCGTCCGCCGGCGCAATCCGCCATGCGCGCTCAGCGGGGGATGAAAGCCTTGCCCGCCGCCGCCCGGCGCGCCGCGCGCCAGAGCCCGAACTGCCGCCGCAGCGGCGACAGGCCGGCCATCTCGCGGAACGGATCGCGCACCTTCGCCAGTGCGTTCAGATCGCCCGCCACCAGAGCCAGCGGCAGGAACGGGGCGGCGATGGCGGCGCGGCCGACGATCCCGGTTCGAACGCCGCGCCCGGCGGCGGACAGGTGCCGCTGTGCCTCCGCGCGGAGGTCGGCAAGCGCCGCGAGAAGCGCGGGCGTCGGCGTTCCCGAGACGGCGGCGTCCCGGCCGATGCCATGGCGCGCCAGGAGATCGAGCGGCAGGAAGCACTGGCCGCGCGCCGCATGGATGGGAAAGGAGCGCATCAGCCCGGTGAGCGCCACGGCGACGCCGCCATGGCCGGAGGCATCGCCCGCCTGCGCCGCGGCGGCGGGCGACAGCACCAAAGCGGAGAGTTGGAGCAATGCCGAGGCGGTCTCGCCGGCATAGCCCTCCAGGTCGCCCAGCGTCGGCATGGGATCGTCATAGAGGTCGAAGATGCGCGCATCGGCGAGCGCGGCGAGGCTGGCGCGGGGCAGCGAAAAGCGGGCGATGGTGTCGCGCAGGGCTGCGGCGACCGGATGGCCGTCCACCTCGCCCCGGCCCTCGCCCTCGATCAACTCGCGCCACCAGGCGAGGCGGACTTCTCCCGGCAGCGCCTCGCGCGCCACCTCCCGCACCCGCGCCACTTCGACGTTGAAGGCGGCGAGCGCGAGCAGATGCCGGCGCGCGGCCTCGGGCGCGAACAAGGCGGCCAGGAACCGGTCGCGGTCCTGCGTGCGCACCAGATCGGCGCAATGCGCGTAGGCGGCGTCCAGCGCCATGGCGCTCACAGCGCCACCAGAGCGGCCCCACCGGCCGGCCCTCGGCGAGCAGCACGTTGTAGGTGGAGGCGGCAGCCGGCGTCGGCATCAGCTCGAAGCGCAGGCCCGCCTGCCGCAGCAGGGCCTTCAGCGGCTCCTTCAGGTGCGCCGGATCGCGGCCGGTGCCGAGGAACAGCAGCTCGAACGCCCCGGCCTCGGCGAGGATGGGCGCGAGCGCGTGCGCGTCCACGTCCCGGAAGGCGCCAACGCCCCAGGGGCGCACGCCCGAAGGCAGCGCCAGGATCGAGCCGGCATGGGACATGCCGGCGAAGTGGAAGAAATTGTCCCGGTAGCCGTCGATGGACACCTGCCGGGGCAGGAACGGCGCGCCGACGGGCTGGTCCTGCCGGCCGGCCACGCTCACGCCTTTCCGGGGTCGTCGGACGGCTTGGGGCGGATGGGTCGGGTCTCGGGCCGTCTGCGGCCCCTCCGGCGTCGTCGGCGCGTC
>NZ_JBNFNU010000260.1:0-6366 GCF_057364445.1 Xanthobacter sp. BG11Y11_SDJG | reverse complement strand
GCGCCGCGCCGACGGCACGATCGAGGATCTCGGCGGCTGCGGCCAGGCGACGCTCGATGCCGGCGACGCGGTGATCGTCGAGACCCCCACCGGCGGCGGCTTCGGGCCTGCCTCCGAACGGCCGCACGCCACCGCCGAAGCCGAGCGCGAGGCGGTGTCGTGAGGCCGCTCCGGCCCCTCCCCTCCCCTGCAAAGGCAGACTGCCGATGAGCGCCGAGACCGACGTCCGCCCGGCCAAGCCCGTAGTGTCGCCGGCCAAGGTCCGCCTGTGGTTCGACCGCCTGCTGGTGTTCGTGCTCTCGGTGGCGGCCTGGTACGTGGTGGCAAACACCATCCTCGATCCGTTCTGGATCTCCAGCCCCGAGCTGGTGGCCGAGCGGCTGTGGCGCATCACGCTCAACGGCGATCTGTGGTGGCATTCCAGCGCCACGGTCTGGCAGGCGCTGCTGGGCCTCGCGCTCGGCCTCGTGGTGGGCTTCGGCTTCGGCCTGCTGCTGGCGCGCTATCCCCGGCTCGCGGAGGCGCTCGATCCCTACATCATGGGACTCTACAGCCTGCCGCGCATCGCGCTGGCACCCCTGTTCATCCTGTGGTTCGGCATCGGCCTGCTCTCGAAGGTGATGATGGCGTTCTCCTTCGTCGTCTTCATCTTCCTGCTCAACACCATGCAGGGGCTCAAAGAGGTGGACCGCGACCACATCGACCTCATGCGCTCCATGCGCGCCTCCCCCGCCTTCATCGCCCGGCGGGTGCAGCTGCCCGCCATGCTGCCGTGGCTGTTCGCGGCGGCGCGCATCAGCGTCGGCCTCGCGCTCATCGGCTCGGTGCTCGGCGAGCTGCTCGGCGCCAATCGCGGCCTCGGCTGGTATGTGGAGCACGCCTCCGGCCGCCTCGACACCACCGGCGTGTTCGCCGGCCTCACGGCGCTGATGATCATCGCCGTGCTCATGAACCAGGCCGTCAACCTGCTGGAACGCTGGCTGACGCCGGCCAAATAGACCAAACCGTGACCCGGAACGCGGCACGCAAAGCCAAGAAAAGCTGAGGAAACGCACACGGAGTGACACACGTCCCAACCTTCCAGGGGAGCCAGAGATGTCACCGACCTTCCGCCTCAAGACCCTCGCCCTCGCGGCGGCGGCGCTGGCCGGCCTCGGCCTGCCGGCCGCGGCGCAGACCAAGATCACCGCCGGCACCGCCGCCTTCAACGAGGCGCTGCTGCCCATCTACACCGCCAAGGAGAAGGGCTACTTCAAGGACGCCGGCATCGAGCTGGAGATCACCGCCTTCAAGGGCGGCGGACCGGCCGTGCAGGCGCTGGTGAGCGGCTCCATCGACATGTGCCTGTGCGCCGCCGACCACGTGGTGCGCCTGAAGGCCCGCCGCCAGCCGGCGCAGATCCTGGTCGCGCTCGACGAGTTCCACTCCTACGCGCTGATGGCCAAGGCCGACTTCCCCGGCAAGGGGTATGCCGACCTCAAGGGCAAGAAGATCGGCATCACCTCGCCCGGCAGCCTCACCGACAACACGCTGCGCTACTCGCTCACCAAGGCCGGCATCAGCCCGGAGCGCGAGGTGCAGATCGTCGGCACCGGCGGCGGCGTGCCGATGATGGCGGCCATCGACAGCGGCCAAGTGGATGCGGGCCTGCTGATCACCACCGACGTTGCCGCCATGCTGGAGAAGGCGGGCGCCTACAAGGTGGTGATCGACTATCGCGAGATGCCTTACGCCGCGTTCGGCGCCATCGTGCTGAAGTCGTGGGTGGAGAAGAACCCGGCGGCGGCCAAGGCGTTCACCGGCGCGGTGGTGAAGGCGATCGCCGATCTCAAGGCAGACGGCAAGCTCGCCGAGACCGTGCTCGCCACCATGTATCCGAACTTCTCGCCCAGCCTGATCGCGGCGGTGGCCAAGACCGCCGTCGCCCGCACCCCCGCCGGCGGCGTGGTGAGCCCCGACTCCATCAAGAACCTGAACGAGATCGTGCTGGTTTCCGACGACACGCTGAAGCCGGTGACGGTGGACGAGGTGTTCGACCCCAAGCTGGCCACGAAATAGGGATGGCCAGCCTCATGGAGCGCGCGACGAGCGCACCGCAGCCGCCGGGTGAAAGCCCGGCGGCCTGCGCACCGCCGCGGGTGAAGGTGGTGGGCGTGTCCAAGACCTACCCCCACCCCGGACGGCGGCGTCGCCCGGGTGATCGAGAATGTGGACCTCACCCTCGCCGAGGGCGAGTTCCTCTCCATCGTCGGACCGTCCGGCTGCGGCAAATCCACCATGCTGCGCCTCATCTCCGGCCTGACGCCGGTGAGCGCGGGGCGCATCCTGGTCGCCGGGCAGGAGGTGACGGAGCCGCCGCCCGGCGTCGGCTTCATGTTCCAGCGCGACACGCTGCTGCCCTGGGCGAGCGTGGCGCAGAACATCTCCATCGCGCTGGAGCTGAACGGCACGGAGCCTGCCGCCCGGCCGGCGCGCATCGCCGAACTCCTGAAGCTGCTGGGCCTCGAGCGCTACGCCGACTACCGGCCGAGCGCCATCTCCGGCGGCATGCGTCAGCGCGCGGCGCTCGGCCGCCTGCTGGCCTACCGCCCCGAGCTCTATCTCATGGACGAGCCGTTCGGCGCGCTCGACGCCATGACCAAGATGATCCTCGGCCGCGAATTGCTGCGCATCTGGAGCCAGGACGCGAAATCGGTGGTGTTCGTCACCCACGACATCGAGGAGGCGGTGGGCCTCTCCGACCGGGTGGTGGTGATGGAGGGGCCGCCCGGCCGGATCAAGAGCGAATACCGCATCGACCTGCCGCGCCCGCGCGACTTCCGCGCGGTGCGCCTCCTGCCGGAGTTCCGCGACCTGTGCGAGCGCATCTGCGCGACATCGGCCGCCATTCAGAGGCGGAATAGGCGGGCGGGCGCTGCCCGGGGCGTGCCATCTCCGGCGTGCTGGGCCGCCGCGGTCGCGCGCGGCCAGCGGGCGGGAGGGGGCGGAGGGCGGACGCGAGCGGATCGCCGCCGCGTCATACCTGCTCGAAATTCTCCAGCGGCTGCGCGCTCTCGCTGGCGAGGAACCGGACCAGTTCGTCCTCCATGGCCCGCATCTGCGCCACCTTCATGCGCAGCGAGAGGAGCTGGAACTTGCGGGCCTCCATCTTGGGGCCGGGATGGGCGGTGATGCGCGCCTCCACGGTTTCCAGATAGGCGCATTCCTCGCGGATGCGCTCCAGGGTGAGCAGCAGCTCCTTGTGGATGGTGCCGCGGTCCGCGAAATTGCCGAAGAAGATGCGCAGCAGCACCTCGTCGCGCGTCACCGAGGAGCGGATCGGCTCGTTGAGGAAGGCGGCCAGCGCCTCCCGCCCTTCGGGGGTGATGGCGTGGATCTTCTTGTCGGGCTTGCTGCGCTGCGGCAGGTCCACCGAGGTGATGAACCCCTCCTCGCGCAGCTTGGCGAGCGTATTGTAGATCTGTGGCGAAGTGGCATTCCAGATGTAGTAGATCGACCGCTCGATGGTTCGCTTCAAGTCGTATCCGGACGCCGGCTGGATGGCGATCAGGCCGAGCAAGGCAAACTTCAGCGACATTTCAGTCTACCATCAATGGTGCCGGCGCGCCCCGCCGCCAATAAAGGCACGCCGCCGCGCCTCTTCCCAACCCTTTGCCGCATAACCTACTGCATCCAAGACACCGGCGCCAGACGCAACGCACGGGTCAGCGGGCCTTCGCCGGCGCCGGAGCGCGCAGGACCAGCATGTTCCCGACCAGCACCAGGGCAATGCCGAAGGCGGCCGAAATGGTCCAGTGATAGTCCTCGAACACCGTGGACAGTGCCAGCGCGATCAGGGGATAGAGCACCGTGCCGTAGCCTGCCCGGCTGGCGCCGATGCGCCGCACCAGCGCCAGATAGATGCCGAAGCCGGAGAGCGTCGGGCCGATGATGAGGAAGGCGAGCGAGCCGAGATAGCGCGGCGTCATCTCCATGATGAAGGGCGCACCGCCGATCAGCGCGGCGATGCCGAGCACGCAGAGTCCGTAGGCGAAGCTGAAGGCGGTCATGGACAGAAGCGGCAGGCCGCGCCGGCCAGCGACGCCCGAGAGGATGCTGCCCAGCGAGAAGCAGAACGTGCCGACCAGCGCGAGGATCAGCCCCATGCCCATGTGCGCCTGCGCCTCTGCCCCGGCGGCGGCGCCGGTGAAGACGGCCACGACGCTCGGCCCGAACACCAGCGCCGTGCCCGCCACCCCCAGCAGCGCGCCGAGGAACAGGCCGCGCCGCAGCGGCGCCCCCAGCAGCAGCGCCGATAGCAGCGGAATGATGATCGCCACCAGCGAGAACACCACCGAGATCAGTCCGGAAGGCAGGTGGTAGCCGGCATAGTAGAAGCTGAGGAAATTGCAGGAGAACAGGCACGCTCCGAGGCCGAGGAACAGCGCATGGTCGCGCAGATCGAAGGCGAGGCGCGAGCGGGTGGCAAACACCAAAGCGAACATCACCGGCGTCGCAAAGGCGAAGCGCCAGAAGGCCGAGACCTCCGGCGCCACCTCGCCGAGCTGCAGCCGCATGGGCAGCCAGCCGATGCCGAAGATGACGACGCTCGCCACATAGAGCGTCCAGTCGGTGGGGCTCAGCGGCGCCTCGCGGGGGGGATGGGACATCAAGGGTTCCGCATGGCCTGAGGCAGAGCGAGAAAGCGGCGTGGCTCGCCGCCGCAGGGGATTCGCCGGGCGCCGGCCGCGCCAGCCTACCCTCTCGCGCACCCAGGCGCGCGCCCCCGCGCCGCATCCGCCCGCGCCTCGCTCTGCGCTTCACGCATGGGTGGGGTCCCGGGACGGAGCCCCGCGCGGTCGCCGCTCAGTAGGCGAGCGTAGTGAAGGCGGGTTCCACGGAGCCGTTCCAGTCGGTGCGGTAGTGCTCCAGAAGCAGATCGGCGGGCGAGCGGCCGGTGAGCACCGCCTCTTCCAGCGGTTCGAGGAACCGCGTCTCGTCGCGCCCCTGGCGGTCGAGCCGGGCGCGGCGCCGCAGGCCGTCATTGGACAGCGCCAGCGCGCGGCGTGCCAGATCGCGCACCGTGCCGCCGCGGAACGGCGCCGCCAGGGCGAGGCGGGGCACGTTGTCGCGCAATTTCTGGCGCTCTTCGGCGGTCCAGTCCTTCACCAGGTCCCAGGCGGCGTCGAGGCTCTCCTGGTCGTAGAGCAGGCCGACCCAGAAGGCCGGCAGCGCGCACAGCTTCGCCCAGGGGCCGGCGTCCGCCCCGCGCATCTCCAGGAAGCGCTTGAGGCGCACTTCCGGGAAGATGGTGGAGAGGTGGTTCACCCAGTCCGAGAGCGTCGCGGTCTCGCCGGGCAGCATCGGATTGCGGCCTTCCAGCAGGGCACGGAAGGAGGAGCCGGCGACGTCCACATAGGCGTCGCCGCGCTTGACGAAATACATCGGCACGTCGAGCGCGTAGTCCACATAGCGCTCGAAGCCGAAGCCGTCCTCGAAGGCGAAGGGCAGCATGCCGGAGCGGGCATTGTCGGTGTCGCGCCAGATCTCCGAACGGAAGGAGAGGAAGCCGTTGGGCTTGCCTTCGGTGAACGGCGAATTGGCGAACAGCGCCGTGGCGATGGGCTGGAGCGCGAGGCCGACGCGCATCTTCCGGACCATGTCGGCCTCGGACGAGAAATCGAGATTCACCTGCACGGTGCAGGTGCGGAACATCATGTCGAGACCGAGCGTGCCCACCTTCGGCATGTAGGCGGACATGATCTTGTACCGCCCCTTGGGCATCACCGGCGTCTCGGAGCGCGACCATTTGGGGCTCATGCCGATGCCGAGGAAGCCGATGCCGAGCGGGGTCGCCACCTCCCGCACCTGGGCCAGATGGGCGTTCAGCTCCGCGCAGGTCTCGTGGATGGTGGCGACCGGCGCGCCGGAGAGCTCGAACTGCCCGCCCGGCTCCAGCGAGATCGCGCCGCCGCCGGTCACGTCGGCGAGGCCGATGATGGTGGAGCCCTCCATGATGGGCTCCCAGCCGAGCAGCATGCGCATGCCTTCCAGCAGCGCGCGGATGCCCTTCGGCCCCTCATAGGGCACCGGCTCGTGGCGGGAGAGGGTGAAGGGGATCTTCTCGTGCTCGGTTCCGATACGGAAGGCGCTCTGCGGCTTGTTCCCCTTTTCCATCCAGGCGACGAGTTCGTCGCGCGAGGAAATGGGGGTCGCATCCAACGTGTCGCGCGCCATAAAAAGGTCTCTTCGAGCAAAATCGGCGGGCGACCATACACGCCCGCACCGCTGAGGCAAAACGGGGCGGGTCGGGGGGGCGCGGCGGCGGCGTGCCGCCCACGCAATTCCTGTTTCGCCGGTGTGGAATCAGGGGCGCGCGGCGCCATC
>NZ_JBNFNU010000259.1:0-6387 GCF_057364445.1 Xanthobacter sp. BG11Y11_SDJG | reverse complement strand
CAAAGGGTGAGGGGGTCCGGCCGCCGGGCGGCGGGGAACCGGCACCCTCAGGCGGGCGTGACCTCGAAGGCGCGGCTCGTTCACCACCGCGCCGTCGCCCACCCGCTGGGCGATGATCGGCCAGCGGCCGGGCGCCTCCGCCACGAAGGCGACCCGCACCGTGCTCTTCGGCCCCACCGGCACGGTGTCGTGCCACCAGGGCTTCCAGCCGTCGTCCATGCCGTCCAAGAGGCGCACCGCCGTGCCCTGGATATGCACCGAAACCGGCGCCTCCATGGTGTTGGCGAGGGTGAGCACCACCGTCCGCCCCGTCTTCACGGAGCCGACCGACGTGGGGCCGACCGCGCTTTCGCCGATCGGCACCTCGAAGCGCGCCGCGTTCTGGAGCGGGATCTCCTTCGGCAGCGCGTTGGGCGGCAGCGGCGGGGGCGGGCCGTCCGGCGCGGTGCCGGCGGGACCGACCGGCGCGATCACCGCGAGGCGGATGGGATCCTGCGCGGTCTCCAGCTCGACGATGGAGACGTCCGCGTCATCGAGCGTCGCCGCCACGTCCACCCGCCCTCCCGGCGGCAGCTGGAGGCGGCCGTCCTTCAGCGCGAACGGCTCGGCCGGCTGGCCGTCCACCGCGATCACATACGCCGCCGGGCCGCGGACCCGCACGCGGAGCATCAGCGTGGTGGCATTGATGAATCGCAGCCGCGCCCGGCCGTCCGCCGGCCCCTGGAAGGTGGGCGAGATGGCGCCGTTGACCGGGAAGATCGGCAGGCCGGTCTCGGGCGGGAAGGACTGGATGAACAGCACATGGTCGGCGGCGTAGAGCGCCGGGCCGGGCTCCTCCACCACCAGAGCGCCCGCGAGCGCGCGCCGCGCGAGGGCGGGATTGGCGGCGTGATACCAGAAGGTGCCGGCGTCCGGCGCCGTGATGCTGACGGTGCCGCTCTTGCCGCCCGCCACCGGCGCCGCGGCGAGGGACGCGCCGGCCGAGCACGCGCAGGCCATGCCAGATGAGCGCGATGTCCTCCTTCAGGCCGTTGGCGAGATTGAGGTTCAGCGTGCCGCCCTTCTTCAGGCGCAGCACCGGCCCCGGCAGGCTCTGGTTGAACAGCGCGACGCCGGCCCGGACCGGCGAGTTCGGGGCGCGCGGCCTCGGCGGCCGCGAGATCGACGGAGACCGGCGCCGGTACCGGCGGCGTTCCCCGCAGCGGGGGGCCGGCGCGCCCGGGGCCTGGGGCGGCAGGCAAGACCGCCGGTGGCGGGCAGGAGGAGGGTGGCGGCCGCGCCCTTGAGGAGGACATGCGTCGGGTGGGGGCAAGGGGTTGCTCACGCTGGGCTCTCCGCGGCTCGTTTTCGCGGACCATCTTACGGCGCCGGAAAAAGGGCAAGCGCCATTCGCTGGCCGAGCGCCCCCAGCCCCCAAAGCGGCCCCACCTTCCACCAGCCGCTTCGCATCGGCCCCACCGCGCCAACCGTCCCAACCGCCGTCATGCACCGACGTGATCGGAGCATCCACGCGCCGGGTCCGGGCGGGCGGTTGGGTCCTTGGGCCTTCGGGTCAAGCCCGAGGGCGACGGCGGGGAGGGGCGGCGATGGGGGGAAGAGCCGGCGGTGCCCTGGCCTAAGCCACCGTCATGCCCCGCTCGTCCGGGGCATCCACCCTTCCTTCTGCGTGCGGCCCAAGAATGAGGCGCCGGCCCGGCCGCTGAGTGGATCCCCCGGACAAGCCGGGGGATGACGGCGGGGACGCGGGTAAGGGGGCGCCAAATACCCAACCGCCGTCATGCTCCAGGCAGCCGTCATGCACCGACGTGATCGGAGCATCCACGCGCCGGGTCCGGGCGGGCGGTTGGGTCCTTGGGCCTTCGGGTCAAGCCCGAGGGCGACGGCGGGGCGGGGCGGTAAGGGCGCCGCGGGCTGTGCGCTGCCGCCATTTTCTTGCTGCGCGCGGGCGCGGGCGTGATATAAGCCGCCACTCTGATCGGCGCTCCGGCGACCGGTCTGCGCCGTGGTGCGCGCCCGGCGCCGGCCCGTCCGGTTCCAGGGCACGCGCGAGGCGAAGCCGGGGACGGGCGAGGCCCGCGGGTCCGGGCGCGGAAATTCCAGATCCGGAAGTTCCTGGCGCGGACCGGCGGCTTGTCCGGCCGGATGTCCCGTGCCGCGCGCCGGTTTCGGCGGGTGGGCGCGGGACGGCGTGCTTCGGCCGGATCGCTTCGGCCGGAGAGCTTCGGCTGGCGGGCGTGGCGGAACTGGTAGACGCGCGGGATTTAGGTTCCCGTGACGATGAGTCGTGGGGGTTCGAGCCCCTCCGCCCGCACCATCTCGCCGGCGCCTGCGTGGCGCGGGCCGTCCTTCGCAGGATGTCCGCGCGCGGGCCGGTTTGCGGAACCGGCCGGGGACAGGAATTGAACGCGGTCTGCGCCGGGCGCGGGTCCCGCACAGGGTGAGACAGGGACCGCGCCGGACGCGGCCCAGGACAGGTAAGGCAAGACGATGCAGGTGACCGAGACCCAAGCCGAAGGCCTCAAGCGCGCGTTCCGCGTGGTGGTTCCCGCCACCGAGCTGGACGCCAAGGCGACGGCGCGCCTCTCCGACCTCAAGGACAAGGTCAAGCTCAACGGCTTCCGCCCGGGCAAGGTGCCGGTGGCGCACCTGAAGCGGGTCTACGGCAAGTCGGTGATGGCCGAGGTGATCGAGCAGACCGTGACCGAGGCGAACGGCAAGATCGTCGAGGACAACGGCTTCCGTCTCGCCCTCCAGCCCAAGGTGGCGCTGCCCGAGGACCAGGACGAGGTGAAGGGCGTCATCGAGGGCGAGAAGGACCTCACCTACACCGTCGAGCTGGAGCTGCTGCCGAAGATCGAGCTGGGCAACTTCAAGGAGCTGAAGGTCGAGAAGCCGGTGGTCGAGGTGAGCGACGCCGAGGTGGACGAGACCATCGCCCGCATCGCCGACGCCAACCGCCCCTACAGCCCCAAGGACGGCGCCGCCGCCAAGGGCGACCGGGTCAGCGTCGACTTCGTCGGCACCATGGACGGCGAGAAGTTCGAGGGCGGCTCGGGCGAGGACGTCCAGGTGGTGATCGGCTCCAACAGCTTCATCCCCGGCTTCGAGGAGCAGCTCGAGGGCATCAATGTGGGCGAGACCCGCACCGTGAGCGTCTCCTTCCCCGAGGCCTATGCCGCCCGCGCGCTGGCCGGCAAGCCGGCCTCGTTCGAGGTGACCGCCAAGGCGATCGAGGTGCCGGGCGAGCTGGTGCTCGACGACGAGTTCGCCAAGACTCTCGGCCAGGAGAGCCTCGCCAAGCTCAAGGAGCTGGTGCGCCAGCGCATCGAGAGCGAGCATGCCGGCGTCGCCCGCCAGAAGATCAAGCGCACGCTGCTGGACGCGCTCGACGCCGCGCACCAGTTCGACGTGCCCGCGGGCCTGGTCGAGCAGGAATTCGCCGGCGTGTGGGAGCAGGTGAAGCAGGACCTCGCCGCCCAGAACCGCACCTTCGCCGACGAGGACACCACCGAGGACGAGGCGCAGGCGGAATACCGCAGGATCGCCGAGCGCCGGGTGCGCCTCGGCCTGGTCCTTGCGGAAATCGGCGAGCGCAACAATATCCAGGTCTCCGACGACGAAGTGACTCGCGCCGTGGTCGAGCGCGCGCGTCAGTTCCCCGGCCAGGAGCAGCAGGTGTGGGACTATTATCGCCGCAATCCCCAGGCGATGGCGTCCGTGCGTGCGCCCCTGTTCGAGGAGAAGGTGGTCGACTTCCTGCTGGAGCTCGCCGACGTGACCGAGAAGAAGGTCACCCGGGAGGAGCTCTACAAGGAAGATGAGGACGAGAAGGCGGCCTGATCCCGTCGGGCCGGCTTCGCTGAACTTGCGAACGCGCGCGGCGGATTTGTCCCTCCGCCCGCGCCCCGAGGATTAGAAATGCGCGATCCCGTCGATACTTATATGAATTACCTCATCCCCATGGTGGTCGAGCAGACCAACCGGGGTGAGCGCTCGTACGACATTTTCTCGCGCCTCCTGAAGGAGCGCATCCTGTTTCTGACCGGCCCGGTCGAGGACGGCATGGCGACGCTCGCCGTGGCCCAGCTCCTGTTCCTCGAGGCGGACAATCCGAAGAAGGAAATCTCGATGTACATCAACTCCCCCGGGGGAGTGGTGACGTCGGGCCTCGCGATCTACGACACCATGCAGTTCATCAAGCCGGCGGTGTCGACGCTGTGCATCGGCCAGGCGGCCTCCATGGGCTCGCTGCTGCTGACCGCGGGCGAGAAGGGCATGCGCTTCGCGCTCCCCAACGCGCGAATCATGGTGCACCAGCCGTCCGGCGGCTTCCAGGGCCAGGTGACGGACATCATGCTCCACGCCCAGGAGATCCTCAGCCTGAAGAAGCGGCTGAATGAAATCTATGTGAAGCACACCGGCCAGCCCTTCGAGGCGATCGAGAACGCGCTCGAGCGCGACAACTTCATGACCTCCGAGGCCGCCAAGGACTTCGGGCTCATCGATTCGGTGATCGACAAGCGCCCGACCGACGAGACCGCCAAGGCGCCTGAGTGCGGCCCAGCTGAAGTTCGTCGCACCACAGACCGGCAGGCTCACGAATGGCCGCGCCCTGATCGGGCGCGGCAGCACGCCGCATGCGGGCGGAATTCGCGCTTGCGTGCAGTGCAAGATCGCGCTTGCATGGTCCATAGCCGGCATCGACACGTCGCGTCGTCGGCCTCCCCCGCTCAGCGTCGAGGGGCTGCGCCGCGACGGTGCCCAAGGTTCGGGCCGATGCCGGGAACGATGCGGACCGGGTGCGCGGCGGCACTCCTTGTTATCCGGAAGGACGACCTTCCGGGGGAAACCCTGCCGTCTGCCTTGATCGTGTCGCCAGAGGGTGGTTGGCTCAGGCTGACCGCAATGACGGAATGCGGGATTGGCGAGCTTCTTGCTTGGTCCAATCCCCAATCGGGTCCGTAGGAAGGGGACGCGCATGTGCCCCCGAAACCGTCGGACCGCAGGAGACGTGAGATGAGCAAGACCGGCGGCAGCGACAGCAAGAACACGCTTTACTGCTCGTTCTGCGGCAAGAGCCAGCATGAGGTCAGGAAGCTCATCGCCGGACCGACCGTGTTCATCTGCGACGAGTGCGTCGAGCTGTGCATGGACATCATCCGGGAAGAGTCGAAGTCCTCTCTGGTGAAGTCGCGGGATGGCATCCCCACCCCGAAGGAGATCCGCAAGGTCCTCGATGACTATGTCATCGGCCAGGACCACGCGAAGAAGGTCCTCTCGGTGGCGGTGCACAACCACTACAAGCGCCTCAACCACGCCACCAAGCACGGCGACGTGGAACTCGCGAAGTCCAACATCCTGCTGATCGGCCCCACCGGCTCCGGCAAGACGCTGCTCGCGCAGACCCTGGCGCGCATCCTCGACGTGCCCTTCACCATGGCCGACGCCACCACGCTGACCGAAGCCGGCTACGTGGGCGAGGACGTGGAGAACATCATCCTCAAGCTGCTCCAGGCGGCCGACTACAATGTCGAGCGGGCGCAGCGCGGCATCGTCTATATCGACGAAATCGACAAGATCAGTCGCAAGTCCGACAATCCGTCCATCACCCGCGACGTCTCGGGCGAGGGCGTGCAGCAGGCGCTGCTGAAGATCATGGAAGGCACGGTGGCCTCGGTCCCGCCCCAGGGCGGCCGCAAGCACCCGCAGCAGGAATTCCTGCAGGTGGACACCACCAACATCCTGTTCATCTGCGGCGGCGCCTTCGCCGGGCTCGACAAGATCATCTCCTCGCGCTCGAAGGGGTCAACCTCCATCGGCTTCCAGGCCAAGGTGGCCCCGCCCGAGGATCGCCGCCCCGGCGAGGTGTTCCGCGAGGTGGAGCCCGAGGATCTGCTGAAGTACGGCCTGATCCCCGAGTTCATCGGCCGCCTGCCCGTGCTGGCGACGTTGGGTGACCTCGACGAGGAGGCGCTGAAGAAGATCCTCTCCGAGCCGAAGAACGCTCTGGTGAAGCAGTATCAGCGCCTGTTCGAGATGGAGAATGTGGACCTCACCATCCACGAGGAGGCCCTCGGCGCCATCGCCCGCAAGGCGATCGAGCGCAAGACCGGCGCCCGCGGCCTCAGGTCGATCATGGAGGGCATCCTGCTCGACACCATGTTCGATTTGCCCGGCCTGGAAGGCGTCGAGGAGGTGGTGATCTCCAAGGAGGTCGTCGAGCAGAACGCCCGCCCGCTCTACATCTATGCGGACCGCGTGGGCGACGCAGGCGCCAGTGCGTGACGCCCTGAGGCCCACTTTGCCCCCCCGCACGACTTGCGCGGGGCAGGCGGGGCGCTTGGGACGAGACGGCGGGCGCGACCGGCGGCGACCTCCACCGGGTCC
>NZ_JBNFNU010000258.1:0-6389 GCF_057364445.1 Xanthobacter sp. BG11Y11_SDJG | reverse complement strand
TTGAGGTCGCTCGACGCGCGCCGCATGCCCTCGTTGAAATGGTTGTTGGACGAGGTCACGGACGCGCGGCGCGCCATCGCGCGCGCAGTTCGCGCCGCGCGTGATCGAGACCCTCGCGGAAGCCCCGGTGGGGGCCGGCGCGCCCGGTGCCCGGTTCGCAGCACACCTCCACATGGATGGCGAAGGTCTCGCCGGGCGCGAGGCGGATGCGGTAGAGCGCGCGGTCGGCGGACAGTTCCGCGGGCGCGGGCTCGAAGCCGATGGCGGTCTCGCGCACCTTCTCGTCGAGGCCGCGATAGGCGAGCAGCACGCGCCCCGGCCTCCACCTCCGGCGCCGCCAGCGTGCCGCGCCGCGCCCTCACCGCGCCGCGCACCTCGAACAGATCGGCGAAATCGGCCGCGAAATCGAAGCCGATCTCGATGGCGCGGGGCACCACGTCGAAATTGCGCACGCTGAGGCACTCGCGGCAGGCCGAGCGGAACAGGAAGCGGGCGCGCCGGATGTGGATCAGATCGTGCAGCAGCGCCCCCGCGCCGCCGCGTCCCGGCAGGTCCGGGTTGGTGAGGTCGCAGGCGAGCGTCGCATTGTCGTCGCGCACCGTGGAGCTGAGCAGCAGCGGCCGCGCGCCGTCGATGGTCAGGAAGAACAGCGAGAGATGGCGGGTGTCGCGGTGGAACAAACCGTGATTGCTCGCATGCCCCGGCACCGCGTCGCCGTGCGCGTCGAACACGGCGAACGTGTCGTCGTGCTTGAGCGTGCGGGGCGCGCTTTCGATCTGCGATGCGGATGCGGCGATGACGTAAGCGGGCTCTTCCGGCTCGGGGGCCGGAAGAGGGATGGCAGCGTCAGAGTGGGGCATTGCGGCTCCCGTGCGCGGCCTGGTACAGGCGGCGGACGGGCCGCCGCATCCGGGCCGGCGCCGCGCCGACGAGCCTTTCATAGATGGCGACATAGTCCCGCGCCATGCGCTCGGCCGAGAAGCGCCGCTCGAAGATGCGCCGGATCGCGGCACGATCAAGGCGGGCGATGTCGGACACCCGCGCCGCGCCCTCCTCCACCGAGGTGACGAAATAGCCGGTCAGCCCGTCCTGGAGCACTTCCGGCACCGATCCGCACGGAAAGGCGATCACCGGCGTGCCGCACGCCATGGCCTCGATCATGACCAGGCCGAACGGCTCGGGCCAGTCGATGGGGAACAGCAGCGCCTCCGCGCGGCCGAGGAAGTCGGCCTTCTGGCGCTCGTCGATCTCCCCGATGAACTCGACGTTCGGGTTCGCCTCCACCATGGGGCGGATCACGCTCTCCCAATACGGCTTGTCCGCGGCGTCGACCTTGGCGGCGATCTTCAGCGGGCGGCCCGCTTTCACCGCCATCTCGATGGCGCGGTCCGGCCGCTTCTCCGGCGAGATGCGGCCGAGGAAGGCGAGGTAGCCGTCGCTCTTCGGGCTGAACGGCAGGAGATCGGTCGGCAGGCCGTGCAGCACCGTGCCGGCCCAGTTCACGGGCGGCATGGGCAGGCGCTGGTGATCGGAGATGGAGACCAGGGGAAAGTCGTCGTAGGTCGCATAGAGCCGGTGCGCCGCCGGCAGATCGAGCCGGCCGTGCAGCGTCGTCAGGCAGCGCGGGCGGTGCTCGCGCAGCACCGAGAATTGCAGCAGGTCCACGTGGAGATGCAGCACGTCGAACGCGTCGGCACGCCGGCGCACCTCCTCCAGCATGATCAGGTGGTGGACCACCGGGTCCGCATCCGCCGGCGAGAGGCGCAGGCCCATCTCGCACATGGGCGCTAGCTCGGCGGCGGTGAGGGAATCGCCGCTGGCGAACAGGGTGACCTCGTGGCCGGCGCGCACCAGTTCCTCGGTGAGGTAGGAGACGATGCGCTCGGTCCCGCCATAGCGGCGCGGCGGAACGCTTTCGATGAGGGGGGCGATCTGGGCAATGCGCATGACGGTCTCCTCCGCCGGCAACACGTGCCGTCGGGACAGGGCGCTGAAGGACAGGAAGTCTTTCGCAGCATTGAACGCCAGGCCGGCCACGCGGTTGCATGCACTGCAAAATAATTTCGGAACGCCCCGTGATTTCTTGACGTTGGCTGCACAACACTGAACAACCGGGCACCGCCCACCAAGGAGGACAGGCCATGAACACCGCCAATCTCCAGATCGAGGGGCTGCTTCTGGCCGCGTCACGGATCCTGGAGGCGATGCGCCGCAAGGGCCTGCTCACCCAGCAGGAGATCGAGGATGCGCTCAAGGAAGCGGACGCGGCGGCCGCGCGGGACGCCGCTCAGCGCAATATCAGCCCGGCCCAGGCGGAGGGCATGCGCTTCCCGATCCGCTTCCTGCTCGCCGCAACCCGCCTCGACGAGACGCGGGTGCCCTCCTTCAGCGAGATCGCGACGCTCATCGGCGAGAATCGCGACCGGCGCTGAGGCTCAGCTTGAGAGGGTCGTGGCGGCAACGCCCAGCACCAGAAGGCCCAGCCCGACGAAGGCCCAGGTGCGCCAGCTTGGCGGCGCGTCCGCGGGGGCCCGGTTGTCCTCCTCGCTGCGCGGCTCGTAGAGCGCAAGGTCGCTGTCCCCGTCCGTGATGCGGTCGCCCGGGTAGGGCGCCGACGACCGGGACTGCGGGCGGTGGCCGCTCGCCTCGTCGTCGGTCCCGAGCGGGGCAGCGGCGAAATCGGGGCCGCGCACCTTGTCGCCGGTGGCGCCGGCATCGATGGCGTGGCGGGTTCTCTCGGCGTCGGACATGGGAGTCTCCTTCGTCAACGTCCGTGGTCGACCTACCAACAGCCCCCGTGCAGGGCAGTTCCCCGCGAACACCACAGCCCTGCGGCCGCGCTGACGTTTACTTGTCGACGCTGCGCGACGTCTTCGTGGCCTCCGTGGTCGCGCTCAAGATGCTTCGCTGAAAACAGTCCTCAAGATCGCGGGCGCGGGGAACACTCTTCACCAGCACGTGTTCATGGCGGGAGCACCGCATGCTCGCAGCCCATCCCGCGGAGGACCCAAGACATGGCACAGACCAAGACCCTGCACGACCTGTTCGCCGACACGCTCAAGGACGTCTATTACGCCGAGAAGCAGATCCTGCGCGCGCTGCCCAAGATGGCGAAGAACGCCCAGTCGGAACAGCTGAAGGCCGCCTTCCTGAAGCACCAGGAGCAGACCGAAGGCCAGGTGGAGCGCCTGGAGCAGGTGTTCGAGCTGCTCGGCAAGGCGGCCCGCGGCAAGCACTGCCCGGCCATCGTCGGCATCATCGACGAGGGCAAGGAGATCATGGACGAGTTCGGCGGCAGCGAGGCGCTGGATTCCGGCCTGGTGGCGGCCGCCCAGGCGGTGGAGCATTACGAGATCGCCCGCTACGGCGCGCTGAAGACCTGGGCCGGCCAGCTCGGCATGAAGGAAGCCGTGACGCTGCTCGACGCCACGCTCCAGGAGGAGAAGGAGACCGACGCGCTCCTGACCCAGCTCGCCGGCGCCGAGATGAACCGCAAGGCGGCCTGAGGGTCGGCGATCGCCCCCGCGCGCTGCAGTCAGGAGGCGCCTCATGTGGCTCCAGCCCAAGCTCGTCGGCGAGGACGAAGCCCACCATCTTGGCGTGATCGCCGGATGGTGGGCCATGTCGGCGGAGGGAACGCCGGTCTCCGGCCCCTACCCCACGCAGGAGGCGGCGATGGTCGGCATCGGCAAGCGCGGCGCAGATCAGCCCGCGGGCCGGCCCAATGCCGAGGGCCCGCCGCCGAAGGAATAGGCGGTGGGGGAAGCCATGCATCCCCACCGCCGACCCGCGGACGACGCTGCATGCCTCCCCGACATGCAGCGTCGTCGCGCCCCACCTTGCGCTCCGAGGCCGCGACCGAGGCGGAGCGCCGGAGTCATAGCTCGGCGAGAGACCCGCGCGCGCACCAAACGCGATCGGGCGCCTGCGGACCTGCCGGTCCGGCGGGCGAAGTCTGATGCGATGAGATTTCGCCTCGGCCAAGGGCATCGCCTGAATCCGGAACCGGACGGGGCGGGGGCGGTTGACCGAATGACCACCCTATTTCCCCCATTGGAGCGCCGCGCATGACCGAGCCCGCCACGCCCCCGCTTCCCGCCCAGCAGCAGCCCATGCCCGGCCTGACCGCAGACATGGAGCCGCGGCCCGACCACGGCGAGCATTCCTACGTGGGGTCGGGGCGGCTCAAGGGCCTCAAGGCGCTGGTGACGGGCGGTGACAGCGGCATCGGCCGCGCGGTCTGCCTCGCTTTCGCCCGCGAGGGTGCCGACGTCTGCATCGCCTATCTTGAGGAGGACGAGGACGCGCAGGAGACCCGTCGCCTGGTGGAGGAGGCGGGGCGCAAAGCGGTGCTTTCCGCCGGCGATCTTTCGGACGCCGATGTCTGCCGGCGCCTCGTGGATGACGCCGCCGAGGCGCTCGGCGGCCTCGACATCCTGGTCAACAATGCGGCGCACCAGGCGAGCTTCGAGAAGATGGAAGACATTTCCGATGCGGAATGGGCGCACACCTTCGAGGTGAATGTCCATGCCGTGTTCCGCCTCACCAAGGCGGCGCTGCGGCATATGCGGCGCGGCGGCGCCATCATCAACACCGCCTCGATCAATTCGGACGCGCCGAACCCGACCCTGCTCGCCTACGCCACCACCAAGGGAGCGATCCACAACCTCACGGCCGGCCTTGCCCAGTCGCTGGCACCGCGCGGCATCCGCGTGAACGCGGTGGCGCCGGGGCCGATCTGGACCCCGCTCATTCCCTCCACCATGCCGGAGGAGGCGGTGAAGAATTTCGGCAAGTCGGTGCCCATGGGCCGGCCGGGCCAGCCGGCGGAACTTGCCACGGCCTTCGTCATGCTGGCCGATCCGCTGTCGAGCTACGTCTCCGGCGCCACCATCGCCGTCACCGGCGGCAAGCCGTTCCTGTAGGCGCCAGACCGGTGACCCGGCGGCGGGCGATGCTCGATCCGGCCGGCTCCGCTTGATCGGCCAAAGACCGCCTGTTCGCGCGATCCTCGGGGGGGCGGCGATCCGCTCAGGCCAAGGAGCCAGCTGAGCGGCGCGATCCACGGAACATCTGGCGGCCGCCGACGTTGGCCTGAACGATGAGCACCAGCCGCGCAGCGGGCCGGCAGGCCCCCATCGTCTCGCCCGCCGCAACCACGGCGCTCCTTGTCGGAGCCGCCGCGGTGGCGGGTGCGCTGGCCGTCACCGCCGTTGCGTTCGAGATCGGCCAGCTCTCGGCCCGCATGGGCCTCCACCTCGCGCTCATGAACGTCGCCGCCCCGCTCCTCGCGCTGCTGCTGGCGCCGATGCGCACCGGCGCCCGCCTCCTGTGGATCGCCGCGACGGCGCAGATGGCGCTGCTCTGGGCCTGGCATGCGCCGGTCGCGGCCGGTGCCGGCGGCCTCCTGCTCCAGACCGCCTTTCTGATCGCGTTGACCGCAGGATCGGCGATGTTCTGGATCGCGGTGGCGCAGGCGGGCGCGAGGCGGCGCTGGGGCGCGGTGGGCGCGCTTCTGGTGACGGGAAAGCTCGCCTGCCTGCTCGGCGCGCTGATGCTGTTCGCCCCGCGCGACCTCTACGCCCTGCCCGCGCTCGTCTTCGCCTTGTGCAGCGTGGCCCCCTCCAGCCTCGCCGATCAGCAGCTCGCCGGCATGATGATGCTCGCCGCCTGCCCCCTGAGCTATGTGCTCGCGGCCGTGGTGCTGACGGTGGATGCGGTGGGCGCCGCCGACGAGGCTGAAGCGCCCGCCGGCCCGCGGCGGAGCACCTGAGCCATGGCGGCGCCCCCGTCCCGACACTGGATGGTGCGCCTGCGGACCGCGCTGGTCCTGATCGCCGTGGCGGGCATCGGCGGCTTCGCCTTCGCGGCGGCCGGGGTCTACAATGTGGCCGCGAGCACCGGCCACTGGGCGGTCACCGATGCCCTGCTGCGCTTCGGCTGTGGCGCTCGGTGGCGGTGCGGGCGCCGGCGCTGCGCCGGTGCCGCTCGACGATCCGGACCGCGTGCGCCTGGGCGCGGGGCACTACCATCAGGGCTGCGCCGTCTGCCACGGCGCCCCGGGACGCCCGCCCGATCCGGCCACGTACGGCATGCTGCCCGCGCCGCCGTCGTTGCATGACCGGGCGCTGACCTGGACCGACGGCGAAGTGTTCTTCATCGTCCGCCACGGCATCAAATATACCGGCATGCCCGCCTGGCCGGCCTTCGGGCGCGACGACGAGGTGTGGAGCCTCGTCGCATTCCTGCGCGCCTTTCCGGCGCTCGATGCGGCGGGATACGACGACCTCACGGGGAGCGGGCGCGACGCGCCCGAGGGCGACCGCGAGCCGCTTGCGGAACTGATCGCCGGCTGCGCGGCCTGCCACGGCGACGGCGACCGCCCGCCC
>NZ_JBNFNU010000257.1:0-6390 GCF_057364445.1 Xanthobacter sp. BG11Y11_SDJG | reverse complement strand
GTCGGCGGCATGCGGGCCGTCGGCGTGCGTCCCGCCTATCGCGGCGGCGCCTATCGGGCGGCGGCCTTCCGCCCCGGCTATCGTCCGGGCGTGGTGCGCCCCGGCTATCGGCCGGTCTATCCCGGCTATCGTCCTGGCTTCCGTCCGGGCTGGGGACCGGGCGGCGTCGCCTGGGGCCGTCCCGGCTGGCGTCCGCCTCCGGGCGCCTGGGGTCCGGGTCCGTGGCGGCCGGGCTGGGGTTGGTATCGTCCCGGCTGGGGCTGGGGCTACTACAACAATACGGGCGCCTGGGTGGCGCTGGGCGTCGCGAGCGCCGTCGCCGTCGGTGCCGCAGCCGCGGCCGCCAACAGCGCGGTCGTGACGGACGATGCGGTGGCCTACTGCATGCAGCGCTTCCGCTCCTACAACCCCGCCACCGGCACCTATACCGGCTATGACGGGCGGCAGCATCCCTGCCCGTGAGGCCTGAGCCGGCGAGCTGACGCCCGTCGCCTGGCATCGAAAGCCGAACGCCCCGCCGTGGCACACACGGCGGGGGCGTTTTCGTTTCGCATGGAACGGTCAGCCGGCCGACACGCGCGCGCGACGCGGCGCGCCGTGGCGCACCGGGGAACGCTTCAGATGTCGGTCTTGGGGGGAATGCACGACGGCCCGCAGGTCCGTGCCCCGCAGATGGCCTGAAGCCCAGGGGACCCCCGGCGAAACCGGGGTGCCGGCGGACGCCACCGATGGCGGCGTCCCCGAGCCTGAGGCTTCGCGCGGGCGACGCTCAGCGCGGCGCCAGGATCATGATCATCTGGCGGCCTTCGAGCATGGGCTCGCTCTCCACCTTGGCGATGGTGGCCACGTCTTCCTTCAGCTTCTGAAGCAGCTTGAAGCCGATATCCTGGTGCGCCATCTCGCGGCCGCGGAAGCGCAGGGTGACCTTGACCTTGTCGCCCTCCTCGAAGAACCGCTGCATGGAGCGCATCTTCACCTCGTAATCGTGGGTGTCGATGCCGGGCCGCAGCTTGATCTCCTTGACCTCGACGACCTTCTGCTTCTTGCGCGCCTCGCTGGCCTTCTTCTGGTTCTGATACTTGAAGCGGCCGAAATCGAGGATCTTGCAGACCGGAGGGGTGGAGTTGGGCGAGATTTCGACGAGGTCGAGACCGGCCTCCTGCGCGAGCGCGAGGGCGTCGCGAATGGCCAACACACCGCGGTTTTGCCCGTCCTGGTCGATCAACTGGACTTCGCGGATGCGGATTTCCTCATTGACGCGCGGTCCATCCTTCTCCGGCGCGACGGGTCTCATGGGGCGGCGAATGGCGTATGCTCCTCAGGCAATTGAACTCTGCCCGCAGCACTGGGCCAGGATGCGCGGCAACGCCGCGGGGTTCTTGGACCCGATCTTTGGGCAGGCGCCCAAGATCGTGACAAACCGTCCCAAAGTCAATGACCTTCGGGGATCGCGCGGCGCTGCGGCCGGTGTGCGCCGCACCAAGGCGCGCTCGGAGGCGACCGGTTCATCCTGACCGGCGCTGTTCGCGTTCATGGCCGGATCGCGCATGGGTTTTCGGGCCGGTGCACGGCGCAGGGCCGCTCGGCGCGCGCGGCTGGGGAGGGGCGCGCGCGGCGCTCTGGACGCTTGCGCCGGACACACGGCATAGTCGCGGCAGCCACAGTTCAGCCGCGTTTGCCGCGCAATTCCAGGGGGCGGAGCGAACGATTGGCGCGGCGGGAGCGGGCGGCTTGCGCGCAGGTCCTACGGGAACGCCAATGATCGACGCTGCCTCGGTACTCTCTCACACGCGCCTTCTGGCCGCAGGGCTTGCGCTGGTGCCGTTCGCGCTGGCGTTCGGCATCAACGCCGCGCGCGCGGACGGGCGCATGGTGGCGAAATATTCGCTCAGCGTCGCCGGGGTCGAGTTCGGCCGCGGCACCTTTGTCGTGCAGGCGAGCGATTCGGCCTACGAGATTTCGGGCACGGCGCGCATCACCGGCCTCATGCGGGCGGTGGCCAACGGCAAGGGCCGGGCGGCGGCGCGCGGCGCCTTCACCGGCGGGCGCATGGTGCCGATCGTCTACGCCATGGACGCCGAGGCCGACGGCAAGGAGGAGAGCGCGCGCATCGTCATGGCCGCCGGCGCGGTCAAGGAGATGGACGTGGAGCCGGTCCTGAAGTTCGCGCCGGACCGCGTCCCGGTCACCGAGGCGGTGCTCAAGAGCGTGCTCGACCCCGTGAGCGGCGCGTTCGCTTACATGCCCGGCACGGGCGAGATGCTCTCGGCGGCCGCCTGCCAGCGGGTCGTTCCGGTGTTCGACGGGCGCCAGCGCTACGACATCGCGCTCAGCTTCCAGCGCATCGAGCAGGTGAAGGTGGAGGGCTATAGCGGCCCCGCGGTGGTGTGCGCCGCCCGCTACAAGCCGGTCGCCGGCCACCGGCCCTCGCGCTACACGGTCAAGTACATGGTCGACAACAAGGACGTCTATGCCTGGCTGGTGCCGATCGCGGGCACGCGGCTGATGGCGCCCTACAAGGTCTCGGTCGCCACCATGATCGGCACCGCGGTGCTGGAGGCGGAGGCCATGGAGATGCTGCCGCCCGTCGGCGCCCTGTCCGTGAGCGCGCCCAAGCCGTGACGTCGATGAATCTTCAGCGCGGCCTTCTGGGGTGCGCTCCTGTGGCTGCGACAGCGTTGGACCACAAGCGCTAGTAGGGGGTGAAGGCGGAACATTGGCGCGGACCGATTCGCCCCCGTTTCGTTCCGTCCCTGTTCGCCCGCCCGCCGGCTCCGTGTGCCGCGACGGGAGGGCCGTTGCCGGCATTCTCCTTCGTCCGGACCGAAGCGCTGCGTTGACACCCGTGGGGGCGCAGGTGTTCCCTGAAGCGCGCGTGCGTGCACGCGAGAGGGCGATCCGATCCCGCTGATCCAGCTTGACCGGTGAATCGCCCTCTAACGAAATGATAGAGAACGCGTTCTCCGATCGGCGTCCGGTGCTGGCCGATCGGCGTGTGCTCTAGAGGACATCATGGCCAAAAGGACCAAGCTTGCCGAGAAGGACGTCGTCGCGTCCCACAGGGGCGTCAAGTCGCTGAGCGAGGCCAAGGCCTGGATGGCGGCGCGGGGCATCACCGAGATCGAATGCCAGGTTCCCGACCTCGCGGGCGTCGCCCGCGGCAAGATCATGCCGGCCTCCAAGTTCTTTTCCTCGCCGGTGATGAACCTGCCGCTGTCGGTGTTCTTCCAGACCATTTCCGGCGAGTACCCCGATTATGAGGGGCTCGTGGATTCGGTCATCGCCGACAGCGACCTGGTGCTGGAGCCGGACTTTTCCACCTTGTCGGCGGTGCCGTGGGCGCAGGATCCCACCGCCCAGGTGATCCACGATGCGTTCCACCGCGACGGACGGCCGGTGGAGGTGGCGCCGCGCCAGGTGCTGAAGCACGTGCTCTCGCTCTATGCCAACCGCGGCTGGAAGCCGGTGGTGGCGCCGGAGATCGAGTTCTATCTGGTGGAGCCGAACACCGATCCCGACTATCCGCTCAAGCCGCCGGTGGGGCGCTCGGGCCGGCCGGAGATCGGCCGCCAGTCCTATTCGATCCAGGCGGTGAACGAGTTCGACGCGCTGTTCGAGGACATTTACGCCTATTCCGAGGCCCAGGGCCTGGAGATCGACACGCTGATCCACGAGGACGGCGCGGCGCAGATGGAGATCAACCTGCGCCACGGCGAGCCGCTGGCGCTCGCCGACCAGGTGTTCCTGTTCAAGCGCACGATCCGCGAGGCGGCGCTGCTGCACAAGATCTACGCCACCTTCATGGCCAAGCCCATCGCCAACGAGCCGGGCAGCGCCATGCACATCCACCAGTCGGTGATCTCGGTCGCGACCGGCGAGAACATCTTCTCCGACAAGGACGGCGATCCGACGCCGGAGTTCTTTTCCTTCATCGCCGGCCACCAGAAATACCTGCCGGCGGTGATGTGCATCCTCGCGCCCTATGTGAACTCGTACCGGCGCCTGACCCGCGATTCCATGGCGCCCATCAACGTCCAGTGGGGCTATGACAACCGCACCGCCGGGCTGCGCGTGCCGCCCTCCACGCCCGAGGCTCGGCGGGTGGAGAACCGGGTGCCGTCCTCCGACGCCAACCCCTATCTGGTCATCGCCGCCTCGCTCGCCTGCGGCTATCTCGGCATGGTGGAGGGCCTGCGCGCCACCGATCCGCTAGAGCGCGACGCCAAGGATCTCGACTTCGAGCTTCCGCGCGGGCTCCTGGAGGCGGTCGCGGCGTTCCAGGACAGCGAGGAGGTGGCCGAGGTGCTCGGCCGCCGCTTCGTCGCCAACTACGCGGCCGTCAAGCAGGCCGAGTTCGAGACCTTCATGCGGGTGATCTCGCCCTGGGAGCGCGAGTATCTGCTGCTGAACGTGTGACGGGAGCACGCGCCGGTGGGTGAGCCGCGCGGATCGGGCCGCGTTCCACGTCCGGGCGAAGAGAACCGCCGCGGCGGGGGCCCGAGGGAGGACAACCGCTTCCGGGGAAGCCCGGCCGCGGTCCATCGGGGCGTCACCGTCCACACCATAAGAACAAGGAGCGCCATGCACCGCACTGCCGCCCCCTTAAGCCCGTCCGGCCATGCCAAATCCTGGTATGCGGCCACGGCGACCTCCCACCCGGCCCATCCGCCGCTGAAGGGCGCCGCCTCTGCCGATGTCTGCGTCGTGGGCGGTGGCTATACCGGGCTCTCGGCGGCGCTCCATCTGGCGGAGGCGGGCTTCGACGTGGTGCTGCTGGAGGCGGCGCGCGTCGGCTCCGGGGCGTCCGGGCGCAATGGCGGGCAGATCCATTCCGGCCAGCGGCGCGACCAGATGTTCCTCGAGGCGCAGGTCGGCAAGGACGACGCCCGGAAGCTCTGGGACCTTGCCGAGGAGGCAAAGAGCCTGCTCAAGGTTCTGGTGGCGCGCCACGCCATCAATTGCGACCTGAAGGACGGCCTGATCCTCGCCGATCACAAGGCCCGCTACGTCGCCGAGAGCCATGCCTATGCGCGCCACCTGAGGGAGGCCTACGGCTACGACGCGGTGCGCGAGCTCGGTCGCGACGAGATCGGCTATCTGGTCCGCTCGCCGCTCTATCACGGCGGCATCCTCGACCAGAAGGGCGGGCATCTGCACCCGCTGAATTTTGCCCTCGGCCTCGCCCGCGCCGCCGAGGCGGCGGGGGCGCGCATTCATGAATGCACCCGGGTCACCGGCTTTCAGGACGGCCCAAGGGTCAGGGTGACGACCGATCAGGGCGGCACGGTGGAGGCCGATTTCCTGCTCGAATGCGGCGACGGTCTCCAGGACGGGCTGGACCGCCGGGTGGACGGGCATGTCATGCCCATCTGCAACTACATCGTCGCCACCGCGCCGCTCGACGAGATGGGCCGCGAACTGCTGGCCAGCGAGGCCGCGGTGGCCGACAGCCGGTTCGTGGTGAACTATTTCCGCCTGAGCCATGACGGGCGGCTGCTGTTCGGCGGCGGCGAGAGCTATCGCCGGGCCCTCAGGGCGGACATTCCCGGCTTCGTGCGCCCCTACATGCTGAAGGTCTTTCCCCAGCTGAAGGAGGTCGACATCGACTATGGCTGGGGCGGGGTACTGGGCATCACCATGACGCGGCTGCCGTTCGTGCGGAAGCTCTCCGACAAGGTGCTGGTGGCCTCGGGCTATAGTGGGCAGGGCGTGATGCTGGCGCCGCTGTTCGGCAAGATTCTCGCCGAGGCCGTGCGCGGGCACCAGGAGCGCTTCGATATCCTCTCACGCCTGCCGGTGCCGGCATTTCCCGGCGGCACGATGATGCGCTACCCGCTGCTGGTGGCGGGTCTCACCTATTACGCGCTGCGCGACCGGCTGTGATCGGGGCGGGGAGCGGTCGGGAAGATCGCCCCGGCGCGCGGGTCAGTTCAGCCCGCCGAGCCTGCGGGCCTCCGCCAGCGCCTTCAGGCATCCCGCCTCGTCCCCCGCCGCCTGGAGGTTCATGGCTGCGTTGAGCGCGCCGAGCGCGCCGGAATCGGGCTGGGTGACGCCGGCCGCGGCGAGCGAGCCGGGTGTCGTCTGGTGATCGGTCTGCGCGGCGATGGACTGCTCCTGCGGCGGCGGCGCCTTCGGGCGCGGCTCCTTGCCCTTCAACTGCTGCTGCACCGCGACGATCTGCTCGAGGCAGCTCGCCGCGAAGGCCGGCGCCGACGCTCCCGAAAGGGCAAGCCCGGCGAGGACCGCGGCGAAACCGGCGCGGCGTGCGAAACAGGCGAACGAACGGGACATGATCCCTCCCTGAAGGCGGCCGCTCCCCCGGCGGCGCGGTTCCGCATTTAGACCGCGCGGCCGGGCTCCGCGCAAGGGGCAAGGCGGGACCGCGCCGCG
>NZ_JBNFNU010000256.1:0-6394 GCF_057364445.1 Xanthobacter sp. BG11Y11_SDJG | reverse complement strand
CGGCCGGCGCCGGACGGCGCCGGGCCGCGATGGCTCAGCGCTTCTCGAAAAAGCTGGTCGAGCTTGGCGCCGGAGGCGAGGTGCTCCTTGTTGATCTTCTCCCAGCCGCCGAACGCCGCCTCGACGGTGACGAGGCGCACCGGCGGGAACTGCTCCTTGTAGTGGGAGACCACCTCGGGGTTGTGCACCCGGTTGTGGAACTTGGCGAGGATGTCCTGGCCCTCGGCGCTGTAGAGATAGTCGAGATAGGCGGTCGCGGTGGCGCGTGAGCCGCGCTTGTCCACCACCTTGTCCACCACCGCCACGGGGAACTCCGCGAGCAGGCTCACCTTGGGCACCACCACCTGGAACTTGCCGGGATACTGGTCGCGGATGCCGTTGGTCTCGGCCTCGAAGGTGATGAGCACGTCGCCCACCTCGCGCTCGACGAAGGTGGTGGTGGCGGCGCGGCCGCCGGTGTCGAACACCGGCACGTTGGCGAACAGCTTGCGCACGAAGGCGTCGGCCTTCTCCGTCGAGCCCAGCTTCTCCTGCGCATAGGCATAGGCGGCGAGATAGGTGTAGCGCGCATTGCCCGAGGTCTTGGGGTTCGGGAACACCAGCTTCACGTCGTCGCGCACCAGGTCGTCCCAGTCGCGGATGTTCTTCGGGTTGCCGGCGCGCACCAGGAAGGCGGGCAGGGAATAATAGGGCGAGGCGTTGTTGGGCAGGCGCTTCTGCCAGTCGGCGGCGACCAGATTGCCGCGGTCATGGAGGATCTGCACGTCGGTGACCTGGTTGAAGGTGACCACATCCGCCTCCAGCCCTTCCAGGATCGCCCGCGCCTGGCGCGAGGAGCCGGCGTGCGACTGGTTGACGGTTAGGTCCTGGCCGGTCTTCGCCTTCCACTGCTTCACGAAGGCGGCGTTGATCGCCTGATAGAGCTCGCGGGAGATGTCGTAGGAGACGTTGAGCAGCGTGTTCGGGCCGGCCGCCTGCTGGGCCGAGGCGGGCAGTGCGGCGGCGGCGGCGAAGGCGGCGGCAAGGAGAAGGCGTCGCATAATCAGGTCCTCGGTGCGCGGGGCGCGGTTTCGTGTCGGTGCCTGGCGGCGCCCATGCCTCGCGCCCGAAGGTGGTGCGAGCGGCGACAGGCCCGGCTTGGTATTTCACCTAAAAATTTAGGTTATATGTGTATTAAAACGATAGATACATGGGAAAATGGCTTCGTCAATCCCTCTGCGGCAATCGTAAATATAACGTCGAAATGTCGGATTTTGACCTCGTGGGTGTCCGGTGCGCCGATTGCGCGGAGAGAAATGCCACGCCGGCCGCTGGCCCCGAATGGCGATCCGACCTAGAAGGAGGGGCCGCCCCTTGGAGGCGGACGTTGCCGTTTCATAGTCACAGAGGCCCCCATGTCCGAGCGCGCTTTGTCCTCCCTCACCGGTCCCGTGGTGCTGGTGGGCGCTGGCAAGATGGGCGGGGCGATGCTGGAGGGCTGGCTGAAGCTCGGCCTGCCGGCACGGCTCGCGGTCGCCATCGACCCGAATCTGCCGGACGCGCCGGCGGGGGAGCTCAAAGCCAAAGGGGTTGAGGTGAATCCCCCCGCGGACGCGATTGCGACGCCCAGTGTGCTGCTGCTGGCGGTGAAGCCGCAGGTGGCGCCCGACGTGCTGTCCAAGGTGTCGCCCCTGGTGGGACCGGACACGCTGGTGGTGTCGGTGATGGCGGGCCGCACGCTCGGCTTCATCGCGGATGCCATGCCGGCGGGCACCGCCATTGTCCGCTCGATCCCCAACACCCCCGCCGCCATCGGCCGCGGCGTCACGGTGGCGGTGGCGAACGGCGCGGTGACGGCGGACGGCCGCGCGCTCGCGAGCGCGCTGCTCGGCGCCATCGGCATCGTCGAGTGGATCGACGACGAGGACCTCATGGACGCGGCGACCGCCGTGTCCGGCTCCGGCCCGGCCTATGCCTTCCTGCTGGCGGAAGCGCTGGCCGAGGCGGGCGCGAAGGCCGGCCTGCCGGCGGAGCTTTCGGCGCGCATCGCCCGCGCCACCGTCTCCGGAGCGGGCGCGCTGATGGACCAGTCGGACCAGCCCGCCGCCACCCTGCGCCAGAACGTGACCTCGCCCGGCGGCACCACGGCGGCCGCCCTCGCGGTGCTGATGGACGCGCGCGCGGGCTTCGGCCCGCTGCTCGCCGACGCGGTCGCCGCCGCCACCCGGCGTGGCAAGGAACTTGCCGGCTGAACCAGCCGCCGGGCCGCCGCGATTTCGCGCTACACTCGGCGTGTCCGTCATTCGCGCGCTGCGCGCCATGGGGAGGAGCCGATGACCTCTGAGACCAGTCGCGAGGCCTGCCTCCGCGCCTTCCTCGACCTCCTGGCGCAGCGTCCCTACGGCGCCTCGATCTCGCCGAGGTGGCCGAGCGCGCCGGCGTGCCGCTCGCCGAGATGCGGGCCACCTTCGCCGGCCGCGCCGACCTCCTCGCCGCCTTCTTCCGCGCCACCGACCGCCACGTCCTGGCGGAGGGCGGGCCGGACGAGCGAGGACCTCGCCGGCGAGGGGCCGAAGGAGCGCCTGTTCGAGGTGCTGATGCGCCGGCTCGACGCGCTGGAGCCGCACAAGGAGGCGGTGCGCGGCCTCGTGCGCTCGGCCCGGCGCGACCCGGCTCTGGCGCTTCAGATGCTGCGCCTGTCCGAGCGCTCGCAGCGCTGGATGCTGGCGGCGGCCGGCATCGGCTGCACCGGGCTTTCGGGATCGGTGCGGGCGAAGGGACTGGCGCTCTTGTTCGCGCGCATCGTCGGCGTCTGGCTCGACGACGAGGACATCGGCCTCGCGCGCACCATGGCGGCGCTCGACCGCGAGCTGGACACCGGCGCCAAGCTGCTGGGCATGCTCGACGATCTCGCCTTCATCGCCGTGCCCGGCGCAGGCGGCGCCCGCGCCGGCCCCGAGGCGGAAGCCGAGGCGGCGCCGCCGGCCTGAGGACCAGGCTCAGAGCATGCCGATGGAGATCCACGGCACGGCGGCGATCACCAGAAGGCCGATGAACAGCGCCACCAGATAGGGCCAGATGGCGCTCAGCGCCGCGTCGGGCGAGACCTGGCCGATCTTGCAGGCGAGGTAGAAGCCGATGCCGATGGGCGGCGTCATCAGGCCGATGTTCATGGCCGTGACGATCACCATGGAATAATGGATGTCGTTGATCCCGAGCTTCCGGGCGATGGGATACATCAGCGGCGCCATGAGCACGATGGCGGGGAGGCCCTCCAGGATGCAGCCGAGCACCAGGAAAACGAGGATGCTCACCGCCAGGAAGCCCCACGCCCCGCCGGGCAGAGCGCCCATGAAGGCGGCGAGGTCGTTGGCGATGCCGGCCTGGGTGATGGCCCACGCCATCGCCACCGCGCAGGCGAGGATGACGAGGATTGCCCCGGTGAGCGCCGCCGTCTCCACCAGCATGCCGTAGAAGGTGCGCAGCGAGATGCCGCCATAGAGCACCATGCCGACGATCAGCGCATAGACCACGGCGAAGGTGGAGACCTCGGTGGCGGTGGCGGCCCCGCTCGACACCGCGCTGCGGATGAAGAACGGCAGCAGCAGCGCCGGCGCCGCCACCAGCATGGTCTTGAGGATGAGCTTGCCGGGCGCGCGCGTGACGCCCGCCATGTCCTCGTGGCGCGCCTTGAAGCGGGCCAGCGCGGCCAGCGCGATGAGCAGCACCATGGCCACCACGAAGCCGGAGGTGAACAGGGCGGCGATGGAGACGCCCGCCACCGAGCCGAGCACGATCAGCACGATGGAGGGCGGCACCGTGTCCGCCATGGCCGCGCCGGTGGCGAGCAGCGCGATCATCTCCTTCGGCTTGTGGCCGCGCCGCTTCATCTCCGGGAACAGAGCGGGCGCGACGGTCGCCATGTCGGAGACCTTGGAGCCGGAAATGCCCGAGACCACGAACAGCGAGCCCAGCAGCACATAGGACATGCCCGCCTTCACGTGGCCGAGCAGGGAGGCGAGGAAGTCGACGATGGCCTTGCCCATGCCGGTATGGTCGAGCACGCAGCCGAGCAGCACGAACACCGGCACCGAGAGCAGCACCAGCGAGCTCATGCCCTCGTCCATGCGGCCGATCATCACCAGCAGCGGCACGTGGGTGGAGAAGGCGAGATAGCAGATGGTGCCGATGCCGAAGCAGAAGGCGATGGGCACGCCCGCCACCAGGCACGCCGCCACGAAGCCCACCAGGAACAGCAGGATCGTCACGTTGCCGGCCTTGATCAGCACCGGCGCGGCGAGCCACAGGGCGCCCAGCGCCGCGGCGACGATGGCGAGCGAGATCAGGATGTCGGCGAGCTTCGAGCGCCGGACCGCATGGGCCACGGCGAGCGCCGCCATGCCGCAGATGCCCACCGGCAGCGCCGCCGCCCGGAACGACCCGGCGATGCCGAGCGCCGGCAAAGTGATGAAGGCCTCCTCCGACGCATAGTCGTAGGCGGGATAGGCGAGCGCGAGCAGGAAGGCGGCCACCAGCAGCAGCGCCAGTGTGTCCACGAAGCGCTGCAGGCGCTCGGGCATGGCGCGCACGAACAAAGTGAGGCGCAGGTGCTCGTTGCGGTCGATGGCCACCAGCGAGCCCAGCATGGCGAGCCAGATGAAGGCGATGGAGGCGACCTCGTCGCCCCAGATGATGGGCAGATGCAGCAGATAGCGCGAGAGCGCGTTGGCGAGCAGCTGGAGCACCACCACCAGCAGCAGGGCCGCGGCGATCGCCTCCACGGGCCGCATGAAGCGCGAGCCGCGCGGGGGCGTCGCTCTCGGCGACCAGCGGCAGGATTTCGTCGGCTGCGGCCATGGCGGAGGTCCTGACTTCGGAAAGGCGTGTCGTCCCCGCCGTGGGGGAGGGTGTGGCGCGCGCGGCCGCTGGTCGTTGTGCCCTGGTTGCGCCGGATCGTGCAAGCGGACGTTGCGGAATACGGCGCCGGGGCGCTGCGAGAACACCTCCCCAGTGTGGGGAGGGGCAGGGGAGAGGGCGTCAGCGCCCCGCGGGCCTGACGCCCCTCGACAGGCTCAGGAGAGCGGGCCGGTATACTTCTCCAGCGTCGCCCACGCCTCGTCGCCGTACTTGCCCTTCCACTCGGCGTAGAAGCCGGCCTTGCGGAGCTGGTCGCGGAACGAGTCCACCTTCGGCTCGTTGAAGGTGAGGCCCTTCTCCGCCAGTTCCTTGCGCAGGGTGGCGTTCAGCTCCACCACGTCGGCGCGCTCCTTCACGCCGGCGGCGTTCACATTCTTGGCGACGATGGCGCGCAGGTCCTCCGGCAGGCGCTCGAACGCGCGCCGGTTGGCGAGGAACCAGAAGCCGTCCCACATGTGGTTGGTGAGCGAGCAGTACTTCTGCACCTCGTAGAGCTTCGCCGTGGAGATGATGGCGAGCGGGTTCTCCTGGGCGTCCACGGCGCCGGTCTGCAGCGCGGTGTAGACCTCGGAGAAATTGAGCGAGGCGGGGGCGCTGTCGAACGCCTTGAACATGGAGGTCCACAGCGGCGAGACCGGCACGCGGATCTTCAGGCCCTTGAGGTCGGCGGCGGTCTGGATCGGCTTGGTGGAGGTGGTGATCTGGCGGAAGCCGTTGTCCCAGATCTTGTCCATGGCGACGATGCCGGACTTGGCGATCTGCCCGCGCACATAGGTGCCGAGGTCGCCGTCCATGGCCTTCCACACCGCGGCATAGTCCGGGAAGGCGAAGCCGATGCCGCTGATCGAGGCGTTCGGCACCAGGGTGGACAGGATCAGCGGCGAGAGGGTGAAGAACTCGATGCCGCCCGAGCGCAGCTGGCTGAGCATGTCAGTGTCGCCGCCGAGCTGGCTGGAGGGGAACACCTTGATCTCGACCCGCCCGTTCGTCTCCTTCTTGATGGCTTCCACCATCTCGTTGGCGCGAATGTTCATGGGGTGCGTGACGGGCAGGTTGTTGGCGTACTTGTAGCTGAATTCGGCGGCCTGGGCGCGCGCCACGTGGGGCGCGGCGATGCCGCCCACCAGCGCGCTCGCGGCGCTGGCCTTCAATAGGGTGCGACGGGTCAGCGACATCCTCGGCTCTCCTCCTGACAGGGTCCATCCGGACCGCATTATCATTATGAGGTCCATGATATGGACCTCACCTTATAGCCCGATGCTCGCCCGCTTGTGGCGGTTAGACAAGGGGACTATGGTCTCGCGCCGAACGGTTTGGCCGATCGGCGGCAAGAAATCAAGAACAAGGTCCACATGCTGGATCACAGGGAGCACGCGTGGACACGGGCATGCGAACGGGCCGGGCGAAAGGCCGGGCCGGCCAGAGCAAAGCCGCAAAGGCCGGGGCCGTAAAGCCCTCGGGTGCGGCGCCAGCGAGCGCGGGGTCCGCCGCCGCCGTC
>NZ_JBNFNU010000255.1:0-6396 GCF_057364445.1 Xanthobacter sp. BG11Y11_SDJG | reverse complement strand
CCAGGCCGGCGCCGGCTTCGAGGACCTCGGCGACATCTTCGGCTTCGGCCGCCAGCGCCGCTCCGCGGGCGCGGCTTCGCGCCCCAGCCGGGGGCGGACATGGAGATTTTCGCTGCCCGTGAGCTTCGAGGAGGCGACCGAAGGCGCCTCCAAGCGCGTCGGCCTGCCGAACGGCAAGCAGATCGACATCAAGATCGCCCCCGGCACCCGGGAGGGCCATCGCATGCGCCTGAAGGGGCAGGGCGAGCCGAGCCCCATGGGCGGTCCGCCGGGCGACGCCTACGTGACCATCGCCTATGCGCCGCACCCGACCTTCGAGCGCGACGGCGACGATCTGCGCCAGCTGGTGGATGTGCCGCTCCCCGACGCTGTGCTCGGCGCCAAGGTGCGCGTGCCGATGCTCGCCGGCGCGGTGGACCTCTCGGTGCCGGCCTGGACCTCGGGCGGGCGGCTCTTCCGCCTGCGCGGCAAGGGCCTGCCCAACGCCACCGGCGGCCACGGCGACATGCTGGTGCGGGTCAACGTGGTGCTGCCCAAGGAGAAGGACGCCGAGCTGGAGGCCCTGATGCGCAAGCTGAAGGGCGACGAGGGGTGACTTCCCATAAGGGTGTATGCTTCGATTAAGCAATTATAGATTGCAAATCGGCCTGATCCGTGGAATCGCTGACGCTCGGATATCGTTCCGAGGGCAGCGCCATGGCGGTCGCGTTCGATTCCCGGCTTCAGGAAGAATATGCCGCGCTGTTCGCCGCGCTCGTGGTCAATCCGAGCCGCCGCGAGGAAGTGGAGCGCCTCGTCGCCCGCGCCCTGTTGCCCGCCAACCGCGCGCGCTATGAAGCGGTGGAGGCGGCCAGCGGCGTACCGTGGTTCGTGGTGGCGCTGATCCACAATCTGGAGGCTTCCGGCTCGTTCCGCTGCCACCTGCACAATGGCGACCCGCTGACCGCCCGCACGGTGCGCGTGCCGCCGGGCCTTCCCAAGGCGGCGCCCGCCGCCGGCGATGCCTACAGCTGGGAGGAGAGCGCCGCCGACGCGCTGGCATTCGACCGCCTGGACCGGTGGACCGACTGGACCGTGCCCGGCATCGCCTTCGCCCTGGAGCGCTACAACGGCTTTGGCTATCGCCGCCGCTACCCGCACGTGAAGAGCCCCTATCTGTGGAGCTTCTCCAATGCCTACACGCGCGGCAAGTTTATCGCCGACGGGGTGTTCTCGCCCGACGCGGTGAGCCAGCAGTGCGGCGCCATGACCCTGCTCTCGGCGCTTCTGGAGGAGGAGCCCGAGGTCGCCGCGCGCCTCGGCTTCACGCCGCCGCCCGTGCCCGACGAGGTCGCCCGGCCGACGCCGCATGTCGCCGGCGACGGCAGCGCCGCGGACTTTCCCGTCGATCCGCCCCGCTTTCCCGGCAAATATCTTCTGCCCGGCAGCCGGGAAAAGGCCGCCATCCGCAAGGTGCAGGAGCGTCTGGCGCAGATGGGCGCTTCGCCCGGCGCGCCGAGCGGCGCCTTCGACACGCCCACCCATTTCGCGTTGCAGCTGTTCCAGTCGCGCTCGGTGGACCTCGAAGGCGTGCCGCTGGAGATCGACGGCATCGTCGGCCCCAAGACCTGGGGCGCGCTGTTCGGCCCGCTCTCCATCGACAGCGAGTGGGTGAAGCCCACCATCCGGGTGCGCAAGCGCGAGCAGGACCTTGCCTCGGCGGTGATCGAGATCGCCCAAAGCCAGATCGACGTGCGCGAGGTGCCCCCCGGCAGCAATCGCGGGCCGCAGGTGGAGGGCTTTCTGCGCAGCGTCAAACTCACGGGCGGCCACCCCTGGTGCATGGCCTTCGTTTACTGGTGCTTCGCCGAGGCGGCGGCGGCGCTCAAGGTGCCGAACCGCGTGCCCGTCACCGGGCATGTGCGCGACGCCTGGCGGCAGGCCGGCAAGATCGCGTCCGGGGTGCGCATCGTCACCGCGCAGGCGGCTGCGGACGACCCCTCGCTGGTGACGCCGGGCATGGTGTTCTTCCTCGGCTTCGACGGCGACACCGGCCATGCGGGCATCGTCACCGGAAACGTCAACGGCCTGCTCTCCACCATCGAGGGCAACACCAATGACGGCGGCTCCCGAGAGGGCATCGGCGTGTTCCGCCGCGTCGGCCGCAAGGTCACCGGCGACAAGGTGCTGGGCTTCGCCGCGTTCGGGTGAGGGGCGGGGCGCCTGCGGCAGGTCATGTCGCCTGCGGCAAAGTCTTAGCGCTGGGTCCCGGCTCTCCTTTCGCGGCGCCGTGCGCCGCTCCAGTCGGCCGGGACGCGAGGGCGGCGGCCGATCCCGCGCGGGGCGTCGGCACAGCCGGCGCCCGTTCCCCAGCCCAGCGACGGCGCAGCCGGAGCGCCGAGCCGGGGTCCAGGGGAAAGTTCCGCGCAGCGGACAATCGCCGCTTTGCAACCGCTAGCCTCCTCCCTTCCTCTCGCTTCCCTCTCGCGCGCGCCCGCACTACTCTGCGCGGCCCTTGGTCCGGAGGAGCCGCGCGTCATGTTTTTGGAACTGCAGAACCTTTATTTCGAGGACCTCGCGGTCGGCCGCGCCGAGCGCATCTCGAAGACCGTCTCCTCCTCCGACATCGTCGGCTTCGCCGAGCTGACGGGAGACCGCAACCCGATCCACCTGTCGCAGCACTTCGCGGCCAAGACGCCGTTCGGCGGGCGCATCGCCCATGGCCTCTACACGGCGAGCCTGATCTCCGCCGTGCTCGGCACCCGCCTGCCCGGGCCGGGCGCCATCTACATCTCCCAGACCCTCAATTTCCGCGCGCGGTGCGCATCGACGACACCGTGGACGTGGAGGTGAAGGTGCTGGAGCTGATCCCCGAGAAGTTCCGCGCCCGGCTCTCCTGCGTCTGCCGGGTGGGCGAGGAGGTGGTGCTGGACGGCGAGGCGCTGGTGAAGGTGCCGTCCTCCGGCGTGCAGAAGGTGGCCTCGGCCTGAGCGGCGGGGCGGCAACGCCGGCCGCGGCCGGCACAGGAGGTGCCATGTTCGAGTCCGCCAAGTTCGAGCACAGGCTCGACAAGGCCACCTTCAAGACGCTGGAGCCGGCGCTCAGGGAAGACCTGCTGAATGCCCAGTTCCAGCTGATCGACCAGAAGCGCCGCTCGCTGCTGGTGCTGATCCACGGGCCGGACGGCGCCGGCAAGGGGGCGGTGCTGAACCGCCTCTACGGCTGGCTCGACGCCCGCAAGCTCCGGACACTGACCTACGACGCCCCCACCACCAACGCGCTCACCCATCCGCCGGCCTGGCAGTATTGGCGCGATCTGCCGGGATACGGCGAGATCGGCATCATGCTGGGCTCGTGGTACCAGACCGCGCTCGTGGACCGGGCGCTGGGCAAGCTCGGCCGCTCCGCCTTCACCGCCGCGCTGGAGGACATCCGCCGCTACGAGGCCATGCTCGACGCGGAGGGCGTGAGCATCCTCAAGCTGTGGCTCTATCTCGGCGCCGACGAGGCACAGGCCCGCCTCAAGGCGCTGGACAAGGGCCACTATTCGCGCCCGGTGGTGCGCCAGTGGACCGAGGTGGACACGCCGAAGGAGCGCGAGCGCCTGTGGGATGCGGCCGAGGAGGTGGTGCGCCTGACCTCGACGCCCGCCGCGCCCTGGCACGTGGTGCCGGCGGTGGACGGCGAGTATCGCGACGCCATGGCCGGCACTGTCCTGCTGGACATGCTGCGCGCCATGGACGCCGCGCCCGCCCCGGCGCCCAGCCCGCTGCCGGCCAACCCCGCGGAGGTGCCGCACGGCTTGCCGCACTTCTCCATCCTCTCCACCCTCGACCTCTCCAAGGCGCTGGACGAGAAGACCTATCGCGAGGCGCTGGACGCGGCGCAGCACCGCATCACCCGCCTGACCACCGCGCCGGCATTCGAGAAGCGCGGCCTGGTGGTGGTGTTCGAGGGGAGCGACGCGGCCGGCAAGAGTTCCGCCATCATGCGCCTGCGCCATGCGCTCGACCCGCGCCGCTTCCGCGTCCATCCGGTCGCCGCGCCCACCGACGACGAGCGCGCGCGGCCCTATCTGTGGCGCTTCTGGCGGCGCGTTCCGGCGCTCGGCCACACCGCCATCTTCGACCGCTCGTGGTACGGGCGGGTGCTGGTGGAGCGCGTCGAAGGCTTCTGCTCGCCCGCCGACTGGGGCCGCGCCTATGGCGAGATCAACGATTTCGAGGAGCAGCTGACGCGCGCCGGCTATATCGTCGTGAAGTTCTGGCTCGCCATCAGCCAGGAGGAGCAGGCGCGCCGCTTCGAGGCGCGCGAGACGGTCGCCTACAAGCGCTTCAAGCTGACGCCCGAGGACTGGCGCAACCGCGAGAAGTGGCCGCTCTACGAGGCCGCCGTGACCGAGATGGTGGACCGCACCTCCACCACCGCCGCGCCCTGGACGCTGGTGGAGGCCGAGGACAAGCTCTATGCCCGCGTGAAGGTGGCGAAGACGGTCGCCGACCGCCTGGAGGCGGCGCTCGGCCGCTGAGGCCGGGCACCGCCTCGGGGCATCAGAGGCCCTGGCCGCCGGACACCTCGATGCGCTGGGCGTTCACCCAGCGATTCTCCGGGCCGAGCAGTGCCGCGATCATCGGCCCGATGTCGTCCGCCACGCCGACGCGGCCGAGCGCGGTGATGGCGGCGAGATGGTCGGCGATCTCCGCATTGTCGCGCACCGCCCCGCCGCCGAAATCGGTGGCGATGGCGCCCGGCGCCACCGTGTTGACGGCGATGCCGCGCGGCCCCAGCTCCTTGGCGAGGTAGCGGGTGAGCACCTCCACCGCGCCCTTCATGGCCGCATAGGCGCTGTAGCCGGGATAGCAGAAGCGCGTGAGCCCGGACGAGATGTTGACGATGCGCCCGCCGTCCGCGATCAGCGGCAGCAGCGCCTGGGTGAGGAAGAACACGCCCTTCAGGTGCACGTCCACCAGCCGGTCGAACGTCGCTTCCTCGGTCGCGCCGAGCGGGGTGAAGTCGCCGTGGCCGGCATTGTTCACGAGGTGGTCGAAGGTCGCCCGGCCGAAGGTCTCGCCGAGCGTCGCCTTCAGCGCCGCCGCGAAGTCGGCGAAGCCGGCGATGGCGCCGGTGTCGAGCTTCAGCGCCGCCGCCTTGCGGCCCATGGCGGCGATCTCGGCCACCACCTCCTGCGCCGCGTCGGCCCGGCTGTGATAGGTGATGATCACGTCGCCCCCCTTGCGGGCGACGGCGAGGGCGGTGTTGCGGCCGAGGCCGCGGCTGCCGCCGGTGATGAGGGTGATCTTGGGGGAAGTGGCCGAGGTCATTGCCGGTCTCCGGTGCGGGTGTTCCGATGCGGTGGTTATGCCTCCGGCCGCGCCCGTCCTGTTGTCGGAACCTCGCGATTGCTTGCCTGATTCTCCGGCAGGCGTGCACGGCGCTGGCGCGGCAGGTGCGCGCGCCGGCGCGCCGCGCTAGTCTTGGCGCCATGACCAGCCTGCTCGAAGCCGTCCGCGCCCACGCCGTCGCCCATGCCGTCGCCCGTGCCGGCGCCGCGGGCGTCGCGACCACCCCGATTCCGGGGCTGATGACGCTCACCGCGCTCGCCCCGACCGAGATCGCGCACGACATCCTGCGCCCGCTGGTGTGCCTGGTGGTCCAGGGCGGCAAGCACGTCACCCAGGGCGGCCAGAGCTTTGCCTTTTCCGCCGGGGACAGCCTCATCATTACCGCCGACGTCCCGGTGGCGAGCCGCATCACCGAGGCGAGCCCGGCGCGGCCCTATTACTCGCTCGTGCTGGAGCTGGACCTCGGCCTGATCACCGAGCTCAGCGCGGAGATGGCGGCGGTGCGCATCGCCGATTCCGCGCCGGTGCGCGCCGAGCCCACCGACGCCGAGGTGAGCGAGGCGGCGCTGCGCCTGCTGCGCTTGCTCGATCGTCCGCAGGCTGTGCCGGTGCTGCGGGACCAGTTGATGCGCGAGATGCATTATTGGCTGCTGGCGGGGCGACATGGGCCGGCGATCCGCCGGCTCGGCTGGCCGGACGGCCACGCCCAGCGCGTGGCGCGGGCGGTGGCGATCCTGCGCGCCGAGTTCGCCCGCCCGGTGCCGGTGGCGCGCCTCGCTGCCGCGGCGGGCATGAGCCTGTCCACCTTCCACCAGCATTTCCGCGCCGTGACCACGCTCTCGCCGCTCCAGTTCCAGAAGCAGCTCCGCCTCATCGAGGCGCGGCGGCTGATGCTCCAGGACGGCGCCAGCGCCGCCAGCGCCGGCGTTCGCGGTGGGCTATGAGAGCGTGCCCCAGTTCACGCGCGAATATGGCCGCATGTTCGGCCTGTCGCCGGCGCGGGACGTGAGGGCGGCGCGGGACAAAGGCGGGGCGGACGCGTCGCGGGCGGTGGCCTGAGGGTCGGCCCCGCGGG
>NZ_JBNFNU010000254.1:0-6431 GCF_057364445.1 Xanthobacter sp. BG11Y11_SDJG | reverse complement strand
AGCCGAGCCTGTCACTCGGCGCGGTGCCCGTCCAGTCGAGCCGTGGCTGTCCCCAGCGGGCGGCGCCCTCGGCGCAAACCGGTTGGTGTCGGAGCTCGCACCCGGCGACGGCGCCGACACGAGGCCGACCACCGCCAATCGCACCAGGACATGACGCCCGAAAGTCTCATTGGAGCTACGCATGTGACCGAACTCGCACGCAACAGAACATGACCCGCACTAAAGGGCCTCAGGCGTAAACGGCGGCTTAAGTCGGCAGGCGCAAATGCCGGTCTTCCAAGGTTTTGCTGGCGCGTTGCCGATTTGTCACAGAGCGGTTTTCCGGTAGGGAAGAGGGGGCGCGGCGCGCCGTGTCCGCGATTCGCCGCGCGGCCGCGCGGGCCGTCAGCCGCCCCGCTCAGAACGGCTGTAATGGCTCAGGTGGCCCTCTCGCGCCGCCTGGGCGCGGGCAGACTTGATGATCGCCCGGCTCTTGCCCTCGGGAGCGATGCGCGAAGGCATGCGCTCCATCCGCGCGCTGCCGCAGGCGGGACAGAGGGCGGTGTCGGACGACCCCATCAGGAGCTCGCTGTCCTTGTCGCACTCCTGACAATGGTAGGAATAGAGCGGCATGCCGGCTCCCTCGCCCTTTCTGTAAAACCTTCACCCTGGCAACGGCTTGCGCCGAAGGTCCGCGCATCGCCCGCGGCGCCGCGATGGTGCGGCGGCGGCTTGGCCCGGACGATGCACGATCCTTGCCAGCGATCGGCCGCCCGCCGCCGGTGTCGGCGTCGATCCTTGGGAGCGACCATGTTCACGCGCGTCTGCAGGCTGGAGACCATTCCCGAGGGCGGGATGCGGCTGGTCATCGCCGCGAACCGCCACGTCATCCTCGCCTGGCCGGACGATGGGGTGCTGCGCGCCTTCCAGGGGGTGTGCCCGCACTCCGGAACGCCGCTGTCCGAGGCGGAGTTCGACGGCACCCAGCTCACCTGCCCGAGCCATTTCTGGACCTGGGACCTGAACTCGGGCGCGCCGGTCGCCCCGCAAGAGAGCGCCCTGGCCCAATATCCGGTGAGGGTGGAGGACGGAATGGTCTACGTGGATGCGGACGCGGCGCCGGAACGCTTTGCCCTGCGGTGAACGGCCGCTCAGAAATGCCAGGGACCGGCCAGCAGTCGCACCAATTCCGACTGGCGGTGGGTGCCCGTCTTGGCGAACACGGCCTTGAGATGGCCGCGGACGGTTTCCTGGGAAATGCCCTGGCGGCTCGCGAGCTGCTCCACGGTGGCTCCGTCCGCCAGCCCGCCCGCCACCCGCGCCTCCGCCGGGGACAGATCGAACAGGCCTTCGAGCAACTGGCGCGGCGGCCCCTGCCCCGCCACGACGGGGGTCAGCATCAGCAGGCCGCTCGCCGCCGAGAACACGTCGTTGGCGACCCCGCGCACCGGCAGCAGGTGCGCACCATGGCCGGGCGCGCCTCCTGGGCAGCGATGGGGATGGATTGAACGCCGCCGCCCGCGCGCGCCACGGCTGCGCGCGAAGGCGTCGGCCAGCAGCCGGTCGGCGGCCTGATCCGCCAGCATCAGCCGCTCGCGGCGGGCGCGCACCACGTCCGGGATCAGATCCTCGAACAGGGGGTTGGCGGAGAGCAGCTGCTGGCGGTCGCCAAGCACCGCCGCGGGAAGTCCGATGAGGCCGAGCGCCTCGGTCGCCGAGCGCACCCGGTCGAGGGCGAGGCGCGCCGAGAAGGCGGCCGCGCGCGCGAGGTGCGGGCGCATCCGGTCGAGCAGCGCCACATGCTCGCGCGGCACCGGACCGAGATTCAGCCGCTTCTCCACCGAGATGACGATCGTGTCGCCGCCCGGCACGAAGATCGCGCTCCCGGCACACCAGCCGTAGCCGCGCGGGCGCAGGAAATCCGTGTAGAAGGGATCGGTCTCAAGCTCCTCCTCGGTGAAGACGTCGTCCTCGGTGAGAAAGCCCGGATGGCGCCTGGCAAGCGCGCGCGGCGTCCGGCGGTTGAGCTCCGGGCGGCCCAGGGCGTCGAACTCCCGCAGCAGATCGAGCATGGATGGCGAGGCGACGGAGCGCAGCCCGTCGGCCCGCACCGCGAACAACGCCGCGCCCGCGCCGTCGACCGCGGCGGCGAGCTTTTCCAGCGCCCGCGGCCAGAATTCGGGAACCGAGCCCGCCTCGTAGATGTCGTCCACAAGCTGAGACGGTGGCTCCATGCAATCGCTCCCGGCTGTCGCTAAGCTAACGGCATCGTCCGCGCGCCACAATTGCCGGGCGGCCCATCCGATGCCGAAAAGGAGCGCCCATGAGCACAGAGGTCGCCGTCATCGTCGGCGCGGGGCCGGGCCTCAGCGCCAGCTTCGCCCGCCTCCTGGCGCGCGAGGGCTTCCGCCTCGCGCTCATCGCCCGCGACACGGATAAGCTTTCGGGCCTCGTGGCCGAGCTGTCGCCGCAGACGCCCGTTGTCCCGCTCGCCGCCGACGCGTCCGACCCGGCGCAGATCGAGGCGGCGTTCGCGCGCGCCGAGGCCGATCTCGGCCCTCCGGACCTGGTGCTGTTCAACGCCTCCCGGCGCCTGCGCGGCCCGATCGAGAACCTCGACGCCCAGGCGGTGATGGCGGCCTATCAGGCGGGCGCCTTCGCCGGCTTTCTGACCGCCCAGGCAGCGGCGCGGCGCATGCTGCCGCGGGGCGCGGGAACGCTGCTCTTCACCGGCGCCACCGCCTCCGTGAAGGCGATGCCGCAATCGACGACCCTTCGCATGGCGAAGTCGCGCTTCGCGCACTGGCCCAGGGTCGTCGCGCGGCGAGCTCGGGCCGCGCGGCATCCATGTGGCGCATGCGATCATCGATGGCGGCATCGCCTCCCCGTCTCGGCCCGACGACGGGCCGCCCGACCGCTGGCTCGACCCGGACGCCATCGCCGCGAGCTATCTCGCGCTGCACCGCCAGCACCGCTCCGCCTGGAGCGCCGAGATCGATCTGCGGCCGTGGGTGGAGACCTTCTGACGGCGCAAGGACTTCGGCCGCGCCTTACGGCCACGGCATTGTGCCTGCCGGCACGGCATGGCATGTTCGCCCGCCTCAGGGGGAGGTTCGCGATTGCCGCAGTCCAAGGTCACAGGCCGCCAGATCAAGGCGGGGCGCGCGCTGCTCGGCTGGAAGCGCCAGGAACTCGCCGACCGCGCCGGCCTCACCGAGGCCGACGTGCGCGCCGTCGAGGCTGACGCGGCGACCCATGACCCTCTCGCCGCGAACCGCACGCGCCTCGCGGATGCGCTCGCGGATGCGGGCATCGCCTTCACCAATGGCGGGTCGCTGGGCGTCATCCTGCGCCCGAGATCGGAAGGGCTGCGCCCGGAAGACCTCAACGCCTCCAACGACGACTGAGCCGGAACGGGACGCCCCATGATTCTGCACAATTTCGCCGCGCGCCACTGGATCATCGTGGCCGCCATCCTGGTGGTCTGCGTGCTGGCTTATCTCGGCAGCTGGTCGTGACGCGGCGGGCGGCCTGCGGCCGCCTGCCCCGCTCGCCCACTCACCGTTCGTCGCTTTCCTGCGCCGCCTTGATGGACAGGACCGCATAGGCCACCACCAGGCCCAGTTCGACCATGGTGAAGATGAGGATGCGGGTCATTTCGGCCGGCGCCAGTGCGCCGAACAGGACCTGCGTCAGCGTCGCGATCAGCCACAGCACCACCGCCCAGCCGGCGCGCAGCCACAGGCCGACGCCGGCGATGGGATCGATGATGGCGGCCCAGATCACCGCCGCCTGCGCCACCGTGCTCATCTGCTCGAAGTGCGAGGGCGTGCCCTCGCCGATGCCGAGGATGACCCCCCAGTGGATCACCCCCTCGATCAGCAGGAACGCCGCCACCGCGCGCAGGAACAGGAACAGCCGGCGCCGCCAGGGCGGCAGCTTGTCCAGCGTCGCGCGGGCGCTCGCATCGATGGGCTCGTGGGCGCTCATGCGCCCGCTGCCGGAAGGTCAAGCTCGTCGTCGATGGGCGCGAAATGCGCGGCAATGACGTCCGGGTCCACCTCGGCCAGCGTCGCCGGATGCCAGCGCGGGGCCTGGTCGCGGTCGATGAGCACCGCACGCACGCCTTCGTAGAAATCGTGGCCCGCGGCCACCCGGTTCACCGCCCGGAACTCCGCCTTCAGGCAGCCGGCGAGATCGAGCGCCGGGCCGCGCCGAATCTGCTCCATGGCGATGGACAGCGAGGTGGGCGACTTGGTGCGGATGTCGGCCGCGGTGGCGGCGGCGAATTCGCCGTCCGCCCCGCCCTGCGCCGCGGCCTCGTCGAGCGCGGCGAGGATGGCGGCGACATCGGGGCGCGAGAAGGCGGCGGAGATGAAGGCGCGGCGCTCGGCGAGCGGACCCGGGCCGGGGTTCGATGCGGTGGTCGGAATGGTCCGCTCCACCTCGCCGCCGTCGATGAGCGCCGCCTCGAGCGCGGGGAAGGCGGCGGAGGGCACCACGTCGGTGGCCAGTCCAGCCGCAACGCGTCGGCGCCGCGGATGCGCGCGCCGGTGAGCGCCAGATAGGTGCCGAACGCGCCCGGCAGGCGCGGCAGCACATGGGTGCCGCCCACGTCCGGAAATAGGCCGATGCCCACTTCCGGCATGGCGAACAGATAGCGGTCGCCGCCACCCGGTGCGCACCGTGGGCCGAAAGGCCGAACCCGCCGCCCATGCAGATGCCGTCGATCAGCGAGACATAGGGCTTGGGGAAGCTGCCGATGAAGTGGTTGAGGATATATTCCTCGCGCCAGAAGGCGAGCGCGTCGGCGACCCGTCCGCCACGCCCGGATTCGTACAGCCAGCGCACGTCGCCGCCGGAGCAGAACGCCTTTTCGCCGGCCCCCTTGATGAGCACCCGAGTGATGGCGGGGTCCGCGGCCCAGCGGCGCAGGCGCGGCATGATCTCGCGCACCATGGGCAAGGTCAGCGCGTTGAGCGCCTTCGGCCGGTTGAGCGTGATGACGCCTGCGGCGCCCTTCTCCTCCAGGATGACCTCGGGCTCCATGGCGTCCTTGTTCCTCCGCGTCGGATGCGTGCGCCCCCCGCCGCCCAAGGCGACCCGGCGACGGCCAGGGGGAGCGTTATTCGCGGCGGGAGCCAGCGTCAACGTTTTGCCACGCCGCCACCCTCGCGACGGCGGGCCGTGGGCGCTATACATGCACGGCGGCGCCTTGGTGCCGCACGCCACGAGCCGGGCGGCAGCCGCGCGCATGCCGCCGCCTGAGGGGCGGCCGCGGGAAAGACCGACCATGCCGATGAGCACGCCCCGCATCCGCCCCGCCGCCGAGATCGCCGCGCCCCCCGACCGTTCGGGCCACCGGCTCGACCTTGCCGTGCGCCTGCGCCGCAACCGCAAGGCCGACTGGTCGCGCCGGCTGGTGCGCGAGAACACCCTCACCGTCGACGACCTGATCTGGCCGATCTTCGTCATGGACGGCCAGGCGACCCGCACCCCCATCGCCTCCATGCCCGGCGTGGAGCGTCTGACGGTCGACGAGGCGGTGCGCGCGGCCGAGGCCGCGGCGAAGCTGAGGATCCCCGCGCTCGCCATCTTCCCCTATGTGGACCCGACCCGGCGCGACGAAATGGGATCGGAGGCGCTCAACGGCGAGAACGTGGTGTGCCGGGCGCTCGCCGCCATCAAGGCCGCGGTGCCGGACATCGGCCTCATCACCGACGTCGCGCTCGATCCCTTCACCAGCCACGGCCATGACGGCCTGCTGGAGGACGGGCGCATCCTCAACGATCCGACGGTGGAGGTCCTGGTGCGCCAGGCCGTGACCCAGGCGGCGGCCGGCGCCGACGTGATCGCCCCCTCCGACATGATGGACGGGCGCGTCGGCGCCATCCGCGCGGGGCTCGATGCGGCCGGGTTCGAGGACGTGCAGATCATGTCCTATGCGGCGAAATACGCGTCCGCCTTCTACGGCCCGTTCCGCGATGCCATCGGCACGGCGAAGACCCTCACCGGCGACAAGCGCACCTACCAGATGGACCCCGGCAACGGCGCCGAGGCGCTGCGCGAGGCGGCGCTCGACGTCGAGGAAGGCGCCGACATGCTGATGGTGAAGCCGGGCCTGCCCTATCTCGACATCGTCTGGCGGGTGAAGGAGGCGTTCGGTCTGCCCACCTACGCCTACCAAGTGTCCGGCGAGTACGCGATGATCGAGGGCGCGGCCCGCAATGGCTGGGTGGAGGGCGAGCGGATCATGCTGGAGAGCCTGATGGCCTTCAAGCGCGCCGGCGCCGACGGCATCCTCACCTATTTCGCCCCCCGCGTGGCGGAGCGGCTGAAGGCGGGGTGAAGGGCGGTTCCCCGGCCCAGCGACGGCGCAGCCGTCGTTCCCCGGCCCAGCGACGGCGTTAGCCGTCGTACCCCGGCCCAGCGACGGCGCAGCCGGAGCGCCG
>NZ_JBNFNU010000253.1:0-6443 GCF_057364445.1 Xanthobacter sp. BG11Y11_SDJG | reverse complement strand
CCCGCAGCGGTCCGGGCGCCGCGGTGGCCTGCGCGGCGTGGCCGAGGCGGTGCACCGGCGGCGCTTCCCGGCGCCGAACATTCCGAAGATGTGTACAAGGTCAACATGGACCGGCGACAGAAGGTGGCATAGACTAGCGCTCCTTCCTTGACGGTGGTCCGATGGCGATGACGGCAGACCGGAGGGACACGCTGATCCGATCTCTTCCCGATGCGTTGGGAGAGTTCGCCGGCGTATGTGATTCGTCCGGTGATGGGCCGCTATTGATCGAGACCGATCAGGGCGCGGCGCGCCGTCAGGTCCGCATCCGGCGCCAGGACGGCAGCGATGGCTGGGCGGTCCTGTCCGAGGCGACCTTCCTTTTGGGCGGCGAGCAGCATCGGGTGGCGGTGCTGCACGATGCCTCCGAGGATCTGCAAGGGCGCGAGCAGTTGCGCCGCCTGTCTTTGGTCGCCAATGCGACAGACCGCGCCTTGCTTCTGCTCGACGAATGCCGGCGCGTGATCTACGCCAATCCCGCCTTTACCGACCTGTTCGGCTACACCATGGCGGAGATTGTCGGCCAGGTGCCGACGGAGGTGCTGGAAGGACCGCACACCGACCAAGAGGCCCTCGCCCGCCTGCGCGAGAGCGCGGCCAGCGGCGAATCCTTCCACACCGAGTTTCTCGCCTGCGACAAGTCGGGACGGGACATCCTCACCCTGGTTTCGGTCAGTGCCGTCCCGGCGGAGGATGGCGGCGTGCGGAACATCGTTCTGGTGATGGAGGACATCACCAAGGACAAGCAGATCGAAAACCTGCGGCGGGAGATGCTGCAGGCGCTCACCAGCGCCGCCTCGCTGCGCGACGTCGGCGATTTCCTGTGCCGGCGCGTGGAGGCCATGGCGCCGGAGGTGGTCTGCTCCATCATCCTGGTGGATGGCGAGCGCAAGCTGCGGCCGCTTTCCGCACCGAGCCTGCCGGAGGCGTTCGGCCATGCGATCGACGGCGCCGAGATCGGGCCCTGCTGCGGCAGCTGCGGCACGGCGGCTTATCGCGGCGAGCCGGTCCAGGTGACGGACATCTACAGCGATCCCCTGTGGGCGCCGTTCCTCGACCTCGGCCTGCCGCCCCACCTTCGGGCCTGCTGGTCGTCGCCCATCACGGCCCGGTCTGGCCGCGTCGTGGGCACCTTCGCGTTCTATTTCGCGGAAAATCGCGGGCCCAGCGCGTGGCACGAGCAGATCGTCGCCGCCTGTCTGCATCTGTGCATGATCGCCATCGAGCAGCACGAGGCGAACGAGCAGATCGCGCGGCTCGCGCATTTCGACCCGCTCACCGGTCTGCCCAACCGGACCCGCTTTCACGAGGACGTCGCGGCTCAGCTGCGTGACGCCGCGGGCGGCAACGTCGCCTTCTTCTTCCTCGACCTGGACCGCTTCAAGGACGTCAACGAGACCCTGGGTCACAGCGCCGGGGACCAGCTGCTGATGGAGGCGGCGCTCCGGTTGCAGCGGCTGTTCCACGGTTCGGACGGGGTCTACCGCTTCAACGGCGACGAGTTCGTCGTCGTGCTGCCGGCCTGCACCGCCGAGCGGGCGGCGGCCGAGGCGCAGCGGATGCTGGCGGCCCTGAGCGAGCCGTTCGATCTTTGCGGCGTCCGGCTCGCCAAGTCGGCGAGCATCGGCATCAGCCTTCATCCGGAGAATGGCAGAGACGGCGAGACGCTGCTCCAGCATGCCGGCGCGGCCCTGTCGGAAGCGAAGAAGACGCAGCGCGGCACGATCCATTTCTTCAGCCCGGAGATGGATGCGGTGCTCCAGCAGCGGCTGCGGCTCGGCAATGCGTTGCGCGAGGCGATCGCGGGCGATGCGCTGGAGCTGCACTACCAGCCTCAGCTGACGCCCGGCACCCTGGCGCTGCACGGGGTGGAGGCGCTGGCGCGCTGGACCCATCCGACGCTTGGCCGGATCCCGCCGGACCAGTTCATTCCGGTGGCCGAGGAGACCGACCAGATCGAGGCCATCGGCACCTGGTCGCTGGGCGAGGCCTGCCGCCAGCTCGCGCAGTGGCGCGCCCTGGGCGTCGCCATTCCGACCGTGTCGGTGAACCTGTCGGCGCTGCACTTCCGCAACAGCGCCCTGCCGGAATTCATCGCCGGCGTGCTGGAGCGATACGGCCTGCCGCCGCAATGTCTCACGGTGGAAATCACCGAGAGCATCATGGTCGACCGGGGCGGGCGGACGCTGGAGACCGTGCGCGCCGTGCGGGACCTCGGCGTCGGCCTGTCGATGGACGATTTCGGCACCGGATTCTCCAGTCTTTCCAACATCTCCCGCCTGCCGATCAGCGAGCTGAAGATCGACCGCAGCTTCATGCAGCACTTCGACGACGACGGTCACGCGAAGGCGCTGGTGCGGGCGGTCATCGGCATCGGCCAGAGCCTGGATCTGGACGTGGTCTGCGAGGGCGTCGAAACCGAGCCGCAGCGCCGTTTCCTGGAGGAGCTGGGGTGCTCGGTGGTGCAGGGCTATCTGTTCTCGCGGCCGCTGACGCCGGAGGGCCTGGTCGCCTGGATGGCGGAGCGCGCCGCCCCCGCGCCCGCCCCCGGCGGCCCACTGACCAGGCGTCGGCCCCCGGGCAGACCGCCCTTTTTCCCGCCCGATGTCGGCACATCCCGCTCCCGCCCGTCCTTGGGGCGGGGCACCGGCAAGCCGCTGACGCGGCGCGCCTTCCGCCCCTGTTCCCGCCGCAAGGCCCAAGGACCGGACCGCCCCGTCCCGGCCGGTCCCAGGAGGTTATCCCCATGCCCAGCACCATCCGCCTGCACCGCGTTTTTCCACCAGCCCGCAGAAGCTCTTCCGCGCCTTCACCGAGGCGGACGCGCTCGCCAAGTGGCTGCCGCCGGACGGCTTCACCTGCACCGTCGACCATCTGGAGGCGAAGGTCGGCGGCACGTTCCACATGTCGTTCCGCAATTTCACGAACGGGGAGAGCCACGGCTTCGGCGGGGCCTATCTCGACCTCGTTCCCGGCGAGCTTGTGCGCTACACCGACCGCTTCGACGATCCGAACCTGCCCGGCGAGATGGTGGTGAGCGTGGTGCTCAGGAAGGTCCTGGTCGGCACCGAGATCGAGATCGAGCAGGCCGGCGTGCCGGACCCGATCCCGGCCGCGGCCTGCTATCTCGGCTGGCAGCAGTCGCTGGGCAATCTCGCGCGGCTGGTGGAGCCCGATATCAACGGCTAGCGCCGCGGGCGCTCAGGCCTTCAGCGCCTGGCGCGCCACCTCCACCCACCAGGTGGCGCCCAGCGCCAGCACGCCGTCGTCGAAGTCGAAGGTGGGGCTGTGCAGCGACTTGCCGCCGGCGATGGGGCCGGTGCCGAGCCACAGATAGCAGCCCGGCCTCTCCTTCAGCATGAAGGCGAAGTCCTCGGACACCATGGAGGGCGTGACTTCGGTGGCGACCGAGGTGGCGCCCGCGGCCCGCGCCGCGGCGGCGGCAAGGTCCAGCTCGGCGGCGGCGTTCACCGTCGCCGGGTAGCGCCGGTCGTAAGCGAGCGTCACCTCGCAGCCGAACGATGCGGCGACGCCGCGGCAGATGTCGCCCATGCGGGCCTCGATCAGGTCCTGGGCGGCGGGCGTGAAATGCCGGGTGCAGCCGCGCATCACCACCTCGGCGGGCAGCACGTTGTAGGCGTCGCCGCCGTGGATCTGCGTCACCGAGACCACGGCGCTCTCCAGCGGGTCGAGCGCGCGGGCGACGATGGACTGGAGCTGGGTCTGCAATTGGGCGGCGGCGAGCAGCAGGTCCGTGCCCTGGTGCGGCATGGCGGCGTGGGCGCCGCGCCCGGAGAGCGTGATGTCGAAGATGTCGAAGGCCGCCATCAGCGGGCCGGCGCGCCCGGCGAACGAGCCCTTTTCCTGGCCCGGCCAATTGTGCAGGCCGAACACCCGGTCCACAGGGAAGCGGGCGAACAGGCCGTCGTCGATCATCGCCTTGGCGCCGCCCGCGCCTTCCTCCGCCGGCTGGAAGATGAAGCGGATGGTGCCCTCGGCCGGCGGGTGCTGCGCGAAATAGCGCGCGGCGGCGAGCAGCATGGTCATGTGCCCGTCATGGCCGCAGGCGTGCATCTTGCCGGGGATGCGCGAGGCATAGGGCAGGTTGGTCTGCTCGTGGATCGGCAGCGCATCCATGTCGGCGCGCAGGCCCACCGAGGGGCCGGCGCCGCGCCCGAGGCTCGCCACCACGCCGGTGCCGCCGAGCCCGCGTTCCGGTTCGTAGCCGAAGCTCTTCAGCTTCTCGGCGACGAAATCGGCGGTCCAGCGCTCCTCATAGGCGAGTTCGGGATGCTGGTGCAGCGTGTGGCGCCAGTCGGCCATTTCGCTCGCGAGCGCCTCGAAATAAGCGGCTGCGTTCATTTCCATCTGCCTGCCTCCGATCGCCGCCGCGGCGGCTTGACGACCTACTTACTAATGGTACAGTAAAATCCAGAATCCGGACAAGGAGCCTTCCATGACGCTCGCCCAAGCCTCGGCCGCGCCGATCGAATTCGTGAAGACGTGGCGCGACGGGCCGATCGCCCGCATCAGCCTCAATCGTCCCGAGAAGCACAATGCCAAGAATCTGGAGATGATCCAGCAGCTTCACGATGCCATGATGGCGGCCGACGAGGATCCGGACGTGCGCATCATCGTGCTCAGCGGGGAGGGGCCGTCCTTCTCCTCCGGCCACGACGTCTCCGATATCGATTTCGTGCCCGAGGTCGCCGCCATGTACGCGACCCCCGAGCGCCGGCTGGAGACCGAGCGCAAGATGTATTTCGACAAGTGCCTCGCCATCCGCAACACCCGCAAGGTGACGATCGCGCAGGTGCATGGCTATTGCCTCGCCGCCGGCATGATGGGCGCCGCCATGTGCGATCTCATCGTCGCCTCGGAAGACGCCAAGTTCGGCATGCCGGTGCTCAGCCGCTTCTGCGCCGTGGGCGAGATGCTGTTCGAGCCGTGGGACATGGGCGCCCGCCGGGCCAAGGAATTCCTGTTCACCGGCGACGTGGTGGACGCGCGCCGCGCCGAGCAGCTGGGCTTCGTCAACCGCGTGGTGCCGCGCGACCAGCTGGACGAGGAGACGAAGAAGCTCGCGCTCAAGATCGCCGCCCAGCCCCCGGTCTCGCTGGAACTCACCAAGGCCTCCATCAATCGCACGCTCGACATCATGGGCCAGCGCGAGGCGTTCGAGTATCACTTCATGGCGCACGTCTTCTCCCATTTCACCCAGGAGGCGGAGATCGAGCGCGCGCGCCGCAAGGAGGCGGGCTCCACCAAGGACGCGCGCCGCATGACCCCCAAGGCGGTCTGAGCGGCCATGGAGCGCGCGCAGGACAGCGCCGGCGCCCGCGCCGGGGGCGCCCGTCACCCTGGACATCAAGGTGCGCTTCAGCGACCTCGATGCCTCGGGACATCTGAACAATGCCAATATCGTCAAGTATATCGAGGAAGCCCGCATCCTCTATTACAAGACGGTCACGGGCATGGCGATCCCGGCGGACCTCGACCATTGGGTGCTGGCGGAGATCCTCGTCAGCTACCGGGCGGTGGGGCGCTTCGACGACGACATCCGCATCGCCATCAAGGTGCCGTGGATCAAGCGCTCAAGCGCGGGGTGGGCCTTCACGCTCACCCGCCTGGCGGACGATGTGCTGATCGCCGAGGGCAGCGGCGTGCATGTGCATGTGGACCAGGCGACCGGCAGGGGAAGCGCAATTCCCGACCGCTGGCGCCAGGCCATCCTCGACCACGAAGGCATCGAGGCCGGCGCGCCGGCCGGCGAGAGCGCGGTCTGAACCGCGCTGTCCGGGTTGCCGTCCGACGCGCCCCGTCGCCCCCCGTCACCGCCGTCGCCCTCCGGCTTGACCGGAGGGCCCATCCTGCGGCCGGGCGCAAGGCGGGGAGGTGGATGCCCCGGACAAGCCGGGGCATGACGGAGCGAGACGAAGTCTGATGCCGTGAATGATCGGAACGCGAGACCGCCATGCCTGCCTCCGAAGACCTTTCCTACGTGCTCGTGGACGTGTTCACCGACACGCCGTTCGGCGGCAACCCGCTCGCCGTATTCACCGCGGCCGAGGGGCTCTCGGACGGCGAGATGCAGGCCATCGCCCGCGAGCTGAACCTCAGCGAGACCACCTTCGTCGCCCCGCCGCCGACGGGAGAGGACGGGCACTCGGTGCGCATCTTCACGCCGCTCTCGGAACTGCCCTTCGCCGGCCATCCCACCATCGGCACGGCGCTGGTGCTGCACGATCTCGTCGGCGGCGCACGGATCGTGCTGCACGAGAAGATCGGGCCGGTGCCGGTGCGCATCCTCGCGTCCGAGGGCGCGCCGCGGGCGGTGCTTTCGAGCCCGAAGATGCCGGAGCGGGTGGCGGATGCGCGCGGCGGCGCTGCTGCGCGGCTGGCTG
>NZ_JBNFNU010000252.1:0-6446 GCF_057364445.1 Xanthobacter sp. BG11Y11_SDJG | reverse complement strand
CGGCGGCGGCGCCGGTGCTGGCGCCGAACAGCCCGACCGGCAGGCGCGCGAGCCCGCTCCTCCGCCTTGGCCCAGCCCACGGCCTCGGACAGCCGGTCGGCCAGAAGGTCGATGTCGAACACCTTGGCGCGGTCGGCCTCCTCCTCGAGCGAGAGCAGGTCGAACAGCACGGTGGCGATGCCCTGCCGGTTCAGCGCCTCGGCGACCATCCCGTTGCGCGGGGAAAGGCGGCTCGAACCGCTGCCATGGGCGAACAGGACGAGGGCGCCCGCATAGTCCGGGACGCTCAGCGTCCCGGGAAGGCCGTGCGGCGGCACTCTCACCTCGAACGTCGCCATGCCGCCCTCCGGTGCCGGCAGGAGCCGGCGCCGTACTTTATGCGGGCCCCTGCGGCATCTCGGCCTTGATCACGGTCAAGTGGCGCCTGCGCTCAGCGCTCCGCCCGCCACGCCCACAGCAGGTGGTGCATGCCGTCTTTCACCTGGAAGCCCTTGGCCATGAGGTGGGCGATGACGGCGGCGCGGGTGCGGTTGCCTTTGCCCTGGTCGTGGATCTCCACCACCATCTGGCGGATGCGGGCGAGCAGCGCGTCGGAGGCGCCGTAGAGGATGTCGAACTCCGCACCCTCGCAATCCATCTTCATGAGGTCGCAGGTGGCGATGCCCTGCGCCGCGAACGCCTCCTCAAGGGTGACGGCCGTCACCGTGATCTTCTCTCCCGTGCTGCGCACCAGCGATGCCGAGGTGGAGACGCCGGTGGCGTCGCCCCGGTGGAAGACCAGCGTGCCCGCCTGCCCCGCAATGGCCGTCTCCACCGCCGTGATGCGGCCGCCGGCCTCGGCGGCGTTGCGGGCCAGCGCGGCGAAGTTCACCGGGTCGGGCTCGAAGGCGACCACGCGGGCGCCCTTGAAGCGGCTGGCGGCGAACACGCTGAAGGCGCCGATATTGGCGCCGATGTCCACCACACTCGCGCCTTCGGGCATGGGCAGCGGCATGCCGGAGAGATAGGCCTCGTCGAAGAACACCTCCTTGAACTCGTGCATCACTTCGCGCGGGACATGGATGCGCCCGCCGCCGCGCAGCTCGAACAGGGCCGGGGACGCGGTGGTGAGGTTGTACTTGTGCGCGAAATAGACCGGCCAGTTGGAAATGGTCTTGATGAGGTTGAGATAACGCATCCTTGCTCCGCCGATGGTCCGCGCCGGTTGGTCCGCACAAGAAGCGGCCCCTCCCGCCGCCGGAACGGGCGGTGGAAGGGGCCTTCCGCCGCCGATTATGCCACGCCCGCCCGCGCGCCGCACCCGCCGGCGGCATTTTGCGGTGCGCCGTGCCCCAGATCGGGGTTAGGTCGGGGTCACGTCGGAACCAGGTCGGACCGAGATCGGCCTGAGGCCGGGCCGGCGCCCCGCCGTCGCGGGCGATTCCCCGCCCGCCCGAGATTGGCCGCGATCGGTGCGCCTGATAGCGTCCGCGCGCCCTCCCGCGCCCCAGGAGCAGATGATGTCCGCCCTCTCCCGCCGCGCCTTCATTGCCGCCAGCGCCGCCGCTGCCGCTCGGCGCCCTGCGGCGCTCGCCGATTCGCATTCCCGCCCGCCGTCGGCGCCGCTCGGCGCGGCGGGCTTTCCGGGTGGGGGCGTTTTTCAGGTGACGCCGCTGTTCGACGGGACCTTTCCTCTGCCCCTGCCGGTGATCCCGGATGCCCAGAGCCCGCAGGGCGCCGCGCTGCTCAAGGCCGCCGACCTGCCGGCGAACGGTCCGGTGCCGATCCCGGTGAACGCCTTCGCGCTGGAGCGGGATGGCCGCCTCGTTCTGATCGATTGCGGCTGCGGGTCCCTGTTCGGCGCCGATTTCGGCAAGGCGTTCGGCGCCATGGCGGGCGCCGGCATCGACCCGGCGAAGGTGGACGCGATCCACCTCACCCATCTCCACGGCGACCATGCGGGCGGCCTTCTCGCCGCCGACGGCACGGCGCGCTTCCCGAAGGCGCGCGTCACGCTGCAGCTCAAGGAGATCGCCTTCTGGAGCGACGACGCCATGCTCGCCCGCGCGCCGGAGGCGATGAAGCCCTTCTTCAAGATCGCCCGCGACGTGCTGGCCGCCTACAAGGACCGGATCGAGCCGCTCGAGGGCGTCGCGGCGCTGGCGCCGGGCGTGCTTGCCATGCCTTTTCCCGGCCATACGCCGGGCCATATGGGGGTGCTGATCGAGGACGGTCCCGAGCGCATCCTGCTGTGGACCGACGTGCTCCACACCGCCGCGCTCCAGTTCCCCAATCCCGGCTGGTCGCTCCTGTTCGACGTGGACATGGCGGAGGCGCGGGCGACCCGTCTTCGGCTGCTCGACCTGGTGAGCGCGGACAAGATCGCGATCATGGGCTCCCATCTCGCCGTGCGCGGCCTCATCGAACCGAAGGGTGCGGGCTATGCGTTTGCGGGCTGAGCACCGCGCCGCCGCGGCGCTGCTGATCGCCTGCGCCTCCTGCGCCCCGCTGCGGCGGGCGAGATCGGGGTCGCGGTGGCGAACGGCACGACGCCCACCGCCTGCGCCGAGACCGACAACGTCTCTCTCACCTTCTCCGCCCCCGCGGTCACCGGCCTCAGGATCGAGGCGCGGCACCCGGCCTATGTGGGCACGCTCGCGATCGACAGCACGGCGCCGGACTTCACCGCCTGCGACATGACGAACGACCCCAAGGTCCCCGCCGCCGCGCCGCTCGCCGAGCCTAAGCGCACCACGCTCTTTGAGACGCCGGACCTGTGGCTCGTGGGCTTCACCTATCCCTCCTTCTGGCGCGCGGCGGCGACGCCGGTGCGGGTCGGGGCGCGCACCTTCGAGGGGCTGCATCTGGTCCAGCTCTGGGTGTGGCACAAGGAGCGCGCCGAGGAGGTGCTGGTGGTCTATCCGCCGGACGGCTACTGGCGCGCCCGCCCGCTGCCGCCGCCGCATCTGCGTGGCGTAGCCTACGGCTCGTCCTTCCTGCTCGGCCCTGTCGAGGACAAGGGGCGGCCGGTGGTCGATCTCAAGGAGATCGCGTTCGATCCCGCAGCCAAGGCCTTCACGCTCGCCTTCGCCGCAGGCGGCACCGCGCGGCTCGCCCTCGCCGAACTGTCCGAGGCGCGCATGGTGCTGGAGGCGACGTTCGACCGGCCGCGCGCCGGCGCCTTCGCGGCCCTGCGCTCCATGTATGTGACGGAAGCGAACGCCGACGTCGCCCGCCTCGCCTTTCGCACCGGCGCCGACGGCTGGCGCGAGGCGCACGTGACCGCCTTTGCCGGAGCCTCCGACGTCCGCGCTCTGTGGGCCGGCCGGCTCGCGCCGTCCGCCCACAACACCAGCGCCCCCGACATGGTGTTCGACCGCTTCACGGGGCCGTAGGCCGGCGGCGCAGTCCGCGATGCCTCAACGCCCCGGCGTCCGAACCCCTCACCCCGGCCCTCTCCCGCAAGGGGAGAGGGGGCGCGAACGGAGGCGACGGCCCCTGGCGTTGGAACGGGCCGACCCTACGAGGGGCTCCCCCCCTCCGTTGGGAGAGGGGGGCGTGAATGCAGCGCTTGCGCCTCGCCAGGCTGCTACCCTGGGCGGCGCTCACCTGCCCGGCTGCTACGGCGTCCAGCCGGGCAAGGCCGCGGCCTGCGCCACCCAGGCCGCCATCCGCGCGTCGTCGACTGGATCGCCCTCGCGCAGGTCGATCCAGCGCGCGTCGCCGCTGCGGGCAGTGCCGCCGGGTGGCAGCGGGTCGAGCGACATCCCGGCGAAGAAGGTCACCTTCACGTAGCGGGCAAAGACGTGGACCGACAGGAACCAACCCTGCCCCTCCACGCCGTAGAACGGCGAGTTCCAGCGCACAGCCTTGCGCACGCCGGGCACGGTGCGCATCACCAGCGTATCGAGGCGCGTGCCCACCTGTCGCGTCCAGCCCGGCATGGCGGCGATATAGGCCTGTACCGGCCCGTCGCCGTCGCCCTTGGCGATCTGCGGATTGCCGCCGGACAGGAGGACCACGCCGCATCCGCCGCGCTGCCCTTCGCAACGGGGCGCACCGCCTTGGCCGGGCGCGCGGCGGCGCCGGACTTCACGGGTGGCTTGCTCATGCTGCCTCCTTGGCCGGAGGGCACATTACGTTACGCTATGCAGATCGGCCACCGGCGCATCGGGAGCCTTCTCAATCGACCGCCAGCACCGCCTCAGCCTCCAGCACCGCGCCGGCGCCGCCGGTGACGCTTTCGCAGAGGCCGCGCGCCTCGGTGGCCAGATTCTCGGCGAAGAAGCGGGCGAGCGCGATGCGGGAGGCAAGGCGCGGGTCGCTCTCGCCCCCGCTGCGGGCGCGGTGCGCCGCCAGCGCCGCCTTGGCGAGATAGGCGCCGCCGGCCGCGCGGGCGAACAGGCGCAGATAGGGCGTCGCCCCCGCCAGCGCCTTGGCTTGGTCCTCGCCCAGCCAGTCCAGCATCTTTCGGGTGGCGGCGGCAAAGGCGTCCACCGCCTCGGCGAGCCGCACGCCCGTATGGCCGAACTCGGGGGCGTTCACCGCCGTCACGTCGGCCGCGATGGCGCGATAATCGGCGATCAGGCCCTCCACCACATCGCCGCCGTTCTGGCCGATCTTGCGGGTGACGAGGTCGATGGCCTGGATGCCGTTCGTGCCCTCATAGATGGCGAAGATGCGCGCATCGCGCAGGTGCTGCGCCGCGCCCGTCTCCTCGATATAGCCCATGCCGCCATGCACCTGGACGCCCATGGAGGCGACCTCGATGCCGATGTCGGTGGAGAAGGCCTTCGCCACCGGCGTGAGCAGGCTCGCCTCGGCGTGCGCGGCGGCGCGGGCGGCGGGTCGCAGGCGGTGATAGCGGTCGAGCGCGTCCGCGGTCATCAGGCAGATGGCGCGCGCCGCCAGCGTCTCGGCCCGCATGGTGAGCAGCGTGCGCTGCACGTCCGGATGGGCGACGATGGGCGCCATGCCCTCGCCCGTGTAGGACGCCGCCTTGCCCTGGCGACGCTCCTTCGCAAAAGCGATGGCGCGCTGGGTGGCGCGCTCGGCGATGGCGACGCCCTGCACGCCCACCGCCAGGCGGGCGTTGTTCATCATGGTGAACATGCAATTGAGGCCGCGATTCTCCTCGCCGATGAGCCAGCCGACCGCGCCCTCGCCTTGGTCGCCGAAGCTCATGGTGCAGGTGGGCGAGCCGTGCAGGCCGAGCTTGTGCTCGATGCCGGTGCACACCGCGTCGTTGCGCGCACCCAGGCTGCCGTCCGCGTTCACCAGGAACTTCGGCACCAGGAACAGCGAGATGCCGCGCGTGCCGGCGGGCGCGCCGGGCAGGCGCGCGAGCACCAGGTGGACGATGTTCTCGGCGACGTCGTGCTCGCCATAGGTGATGAAGATCTTGGTGCCGAAGATGCGGTAGGTGCCGTCGCCCTGGGGCTCGGCGCGGGCGCGCAGGGCCGAGAGGTCGGAGCCCGCCTGCGGCTCGGTGAGGTTCATGGTGCCGGTCCAGGTGCCGGCCACCAGCTTCGGCAAATAGGTGTCCTGCAGCGCCGGCGCGCCGTGGGCGGTGAGCGCCTCCACCGCACCCATGGTGAGCACGCCGCAGATGCCGAAGGCGGGGCTCGCGGAATTCCAGAACTCGGTGAGCGCGGAGGTGAGCGCGACCGGCAGATGCTGGCCGCCGAACCGCTCTTCGGCCGCCACCGAGGGCCAGCCCGCCGCCGCCCACGCCTCATAGGCGGCGCGCACACCGGCGGGCGTCGAGACCGCGCCGTCCTTCAGCGTGCAGCCCTCCTTGTCCGCCACCCGGTCGAGGGGGACGATCTCGGAGGCGGCGAACTTGCCGGCCTCCTCCAGCACGCTGTCCACGAGATCGAAGGACAGATCGACGACGCCCTCTTCCATGAGCCGCGGCAGCGAGGTGCAGCTCTTCAGCAGGAAGGACACATCCTCGACGGGTGCGCGATAGGCCATCGGTCTCTCCACGTGTGCATGTACGCCGGCTTGACCCGGCACGGCCTGCTCTCTAGAGCCGGAACCGGCGCACCAATTCGCGGCGTCGCCCCCGTTTCGTCAAGGGCCTGGCTTTGGCCCCTTCGTCTGATGCGCCGGCAATCATGAACCCGTCCGCAACCCGCCTGCACCGCCCGACCCTGCGCCTTTCGGCCGACGCGCCGCAGGCGCCGGCGCAGTGCGCGGCGCTGCTCGCCGAGGGCCGGCTGGTCGCCTTTCCCACCGAGACCGTCTATGGCCTCGGGGCGGACGCGGCGAACCCGCGGGCGGTGGCGGACCTCTATGCCGCCAAGGGCCGGCCCCGCCTTCAACCCGCTCATCGCCCACACCGCCACGGCGGCGCAGGCGTTCGCCATCGGCGCCTTCTCCGCCGAGGCGCGGCGGCTCGCCGCGGCCTTCTGGCCCGGCCCGCTGACGCTGGTGGTGCCGTTCGCCGGAGGCGAGGCTGTGTG
>NZ_JBNFNU010000251.1:0-6469 GCF_057364445.1 Xanthobacter sp. BG11Y11_SDJG | reverse complement strand
CTGCGGGGCGGGCATCGCAGGCGGCCGGGGAGATGGTGCCGCTCGGCGGCTGGCGGCCGTGGTCGACGGCTCGGCGTGCTGGCGCTCGGCCGCGTTCGCCTTCGAGCCGATGGGCGCGGTGCCCACCCTCGCCGTGATGCTGGCGGCGCTGTTCCGCATCCTCGGCGGCTATGCCGCGTGGCGCTGCCTCGCTTATGGCGTCGCCGCTTCAGCGGGCGCCTATCTCGTCTTCACCCGCCTGCTCGGGGTCGGCCTGCCGGACGGCCTCCTGGCGGGCCTCCTGCCCGCGTGAGGACGCCATGGAGAGCTTTTCCCACCTCATCGACGGCTTCCGCATCGCGCTGACGCCGCAGAACCTCCTGTGGTGCTTCGTCGGCTGCTTCTGGGGCACTGTGGTCGGCGTGCTGCCCGGCCTCGGCCCACTCGCCGGCATGGCGCTCCTGCTGCCGCTCACCTATGCCCTGCCGCCCGAGACCGCCATCATCATGCTGGCTGGCATCTTCTGCGGCGCCATGTATGGCGGCTCCACCACCTCGATCCTGGTGCGCATCCCGGGCGAGGCGGCCAGCGTCATCACCTGCATCGACGGCCACGAGATGGCGCGCCAGGGCCGCGCCGGCCCGGCGCTGATGATCGCCGCCGTGGGCAGCTTCATCGGCGGCACGCTCTCCATCTTCGGCCTGGTGCTGTTCGCCCCGCCGCTGGCGGATGCCATGCTCGCGGTCGGGCCGGCGGCCGAGTTCATCCTGATGGCGGCGGCGCTGCTGGTGATCGCCTTCATCGGCTCGGGGCCGCCGCTCAAGACGCTGCTGATGATCCTGCTGGGCCTTGCTCTGTCCATGGTGGGGCTCGACCAGCTCACCGCCTGGCCGCGCTTCACCTTCGGCGCGCTGGAGCTGACCGAGGGCCTGTCCTTCGTGCCGCTCGCCATCGGCCTGTTCGGGGTGTCGGAAATCCTCATGAGCCTCGACGAGGCGCGCATCGCCGCCCCCAAGGCGCCGCGGCTTAAGGACCTGATCCCGCGCGCGACGACATGCGCGAGGCGGCGCCCGCCATGGCGCGCGGCTCGCTCATCGGCTTCCTGTTCGGCATCGTGCCGGGCATCTCGCACATCGTCTCCACCTTCGTCGCCTATGCGGTGGAGAAGCGCGTCTCGCGCCATCCCGAGCGCTTCGGCCACGGCGCCATCGCCGGCGTCGCCGGGCCGGAGACCGCCAACAACGCCACCACCGGGTCCAGCATGATCCCGCTGCTGGTGCTGGGCATCCCCGCCATCCCGGCCACCGCCATCCTGCTCTCGGCCATGATGGTGCACGGCGTGCAGCCGGGGCCGCAGCTGGTGTCCGAGCATCCGGACGTGTTCTGGGGGCTGATCGCCTCGCTCTATGTGGGCAACATCGTGCTGCTGGTGCTGAACCTGCCGTTCGTGAGCCTGTTCACCAGCCTGCTGCGCATCCCGCCCGGCGTGCTCAACCCGCTGGTGCTGCTGGTGGCGATGATCGGCGTCTATGCGGTCAACGCCTCCAGCCTCGACCTCGTGCTGATGGTGGCCGCCGGCGCCGCCGGCTACGTGCTGCGCAAGTTCACCTTCGATGTCGCCCCGCTGCTGCTCGCTCTGGTGCTGGGCGGGCGCATGGAGACCAGCTTCCGCCGCGCGCTCACCACCTCGGACGGCGACTTCGCCGTGTTCGTCTCCGGCCCGGCGGCGAAGGGGCTCATCGCCGTCATCGCGCTCGTCGTCGTGCTCCAGCTCGCCGCCCGCTTCATGGGCTGGCGCAAGGCCATGGCCTGAGGCTGGCCGGGACCAAGAAAGAAAAGGGCGCCCTGAGGGGCGCCCTTTTCCATTCTGCGGGTTCTCATTCTGCGGGGCTGTGGTGCCCGGCCGGCTCCGCGGCGAGCGGGGTCGCGCCGTGCTGGGTCAGCGGGCGGTTGCCGGAGAGCGCCCGCAGCATCACGTAGAACACCGGCGTCAGGAAGATGCCGAAGAACGTCACGCCGATCATTCCCGAGAACACCGCGATGCCCATGGCCTGGCGCATCTCGGCGCCGGCGCCCACCGACATCACCAGGGGCACCACGCCCATGATGAAGGCGAGCGAGGTCATCAGGATCGGCCGCAGCCGCAGGCGGCTCGCCTCGATCGCTGCCTGGATCGGCGTGCGCCCCGCAAACTCCAGCTCGCGCGCGAACTCGACGATGAGGATCGCGTTCTTGGCCGAGAGCCCCACAAGAACGAACAGGCCGATCTGGGTGAAGACGTTGTTGTCGCCGCCCGAGAGCCACACCCCGGTCAAAGCGGCGAACAGGCCGGTGGGCACGATCATGATGATCGCCAGCGGCAGCATGAGGCTCTCATACTGGGCGGCGAGCACCAGGAAGACCAGGAAGATGGCGAGCGGGAACACGTAGATCGCCGAATTGCCGGCGAGGATCTCCTGGTAGGTCAGCTCGGTCCATTCGAAGTCGAAGCCCTTCGGCAGCGTCTCGCGGGCGATCCGCTCCACCGCCGCCTGGGCCTGGCCGGTGGAGAAGCCGGGCGCCGCGCCGCCGTTCACGTCGGCGGTGAGGAAGCCGTTGTAGCGCATGGCCCGCTCCGGCCCGGCGGCCGAGCGCACCTTGAGCAGCGCCGAAAGCGGGATCATCTCGCCGCTCTGCGAGCGCACCTTCAGTTGCCCCACGTCCTCGGCGCGGGCGCGGAACGGCGCGTCGGCCTGGACGCGCACCGTGTAGGTGCGGCCGAACTTGTTGAAATCGTTGACGTAGGTCGAGCCCAGATAGATCTGCATGGTCTCGAACACGTCGGTCACCGCGACGCCGAGCTGGCGCGCCTTGACGCGGTCGATGTCGGCATAGAGCTGCGGCACGTTCACCTGGTAGGAGGAGAACAGCCCGGCGATCTCGGGGGCCTGCATGGCCTTGCCGAGGAACGCCTTGGTGGCGTCGTCGAGCGCCTTGTAGCCGAAGCCGGCGCGGTCCTCGATCTGCAGCTTGAAGCCGCCGATGGTGCCGAGCCCCGACACCGGCGGCGGCGGGAACATGGCGATCATGGCCTCCGGGATGGCGGCGAACTTCATGTTCAGCGCCAGCGCCAGCGCGTTGCCCGACAGGTGCGGGTCGCGCCGCTCCTCGAACGGCTTCAGCGTCACGAAGACGATGCCGGAGTTCGACGAGTTGGTGAAGCCGTTGATGGACAGGCCCGGGAAGGCGATGGCGCTCTCGATGCCCGGCTCCTTCAGGGCGATCTCGCTCATCTTGCGGATCACGTCCTCGGTGCGGTCGAGGGTGGCGCCGTCCGGCAGCTGGGCGAAGCCGACCAGATACTGCTTGTCCTGCCCCGGCACGAAGCCCGACGGCACGGCGCGGAACACGCCCACCGTGAGGGCGATGATGACGAGATAGAGGCCCATCATCACCACGCGGCGCGTGACGATGCGCCCGACGATGCCGCCATAGCCGCGCGAGGCGGCCGAGAAGGCGCGGTTAAAGCCGCGGAAGAACCAGCCGAACAGCGCATCCATCACCCGCGTCAGGCGGTCCTTGGGCGCGTCGTGGCCCTTCAGCAGCAGCGCCGCGAGCGCCGGCGAGAGCGTCAGCGAGTTGATCGCCGAGATCACCGTGGAGATGGCGATGGTGAGCGCGAACTGGCGGTAGAACTGGCCGGTGAGGCCGGTGATGAAAGCGAGCGGCACGAACACCGCCACCAGCACCAGAGCGATGGCGATGATGGGGCCGGAGACCTCCTGCATGGCCTTGTAGGTGGCGGCGCGCGGGGAGAGGCCCTCCTCGATGTTGCGCTCCACGTTCTCCACCACGACGATGGCGTCGTCGACGACGATGCCGATGGCGAGCACGAGGCCGAACAGGGTGAGCGCGTTCACCGAGAAGCCCATCACGTACATCACCGCGAAGGTGCCGACGATGGACACCGGAACGGCGAGCAGCGGGATGATGGAGCGCGCCAGGTTTGGAGGAACACGATCACCACCAGCACCACCAGCAGCACCGCCTCCAGCAACGTGTGCACCACCGCGTCGATGGAGGCGCGCACGAACTGGGTGGTGTCGTAGACGATGGCGTAGTCCACGCCCTCGGGCATGTTCTGCTTGATCTCGGCCATCACCCGCTGCACCTCGTCGGCGATGCGGATGGCGTTGGAGCCCGGCGCCTGGAACAGCGGCACCGCCACCGCCTGCTTGTTGTCGAGCAGCGAGCGCAGGGCGTAGTCGGCTGCGCCGAGCTCGATGCGGGCGATGTCGCGCAAGCGGACGATCTCGCCGCCGGTGCCGCTCTTGACGACGATCTCGCCGAATTCCTCGACGCTCGCGAGCCGGCCCTGGGCGTTGATGGAGAGCTGCAGGTCCACGCCCGGCTGGGACGGGGAGGCGCCCACCACGCCGGCGGCGGCCTGCACGTTCTGGGCGCGGATCTCGTTCACCACGTCGGTGGCGGAGAGGCCGTGCTCGGCCACCTTCTGCGGATCGAGCCACACGCGCATGGAATAGTCGCCGGCGCCGAAGATCTGCACCTGGCCGACGCCCTCGATGCGGGCGAGCCGGTCCTTCACGTTCAGCACCGCGTAGTTGCGCAGATAGGTGGTGTCGTAGCGGTTGTTGGGCGAGAGGATGTGCACCACCATGGTGAGGTCGGGCGAGGACTTCACCGTGGTCACGCCGAGGCGGCGCACCTCCTCCGGCAGGCGCGGCTCGGCCTGCGAGATGCGGTTCTGCACCAGCTGCTGCGCCTTGTCCGGATCGGTGCCGAGGCGGAACGTCACCGTCAGCGTCATGATGCCGTCGGTGGTGGCCTGGGAGGACATGTAGAGCATGTCCTCGACGCCGTTGATGGCCTCCTCCAGCGGCGTCGAGACGGTCTCGGCGATGACGATGGGGTTGGCGCCCGGATAGGTGGCGCGCACCACCACCTGGGGCGGCGAGACCTCGGGATATTCCGAGATCGGCATCGCCCGCATGGCGATCAGGCCGGCGAGGAAGATGAGCACCGACAGCACGCCCGCGAAGATCGGGCGGTCGATGAAGAACTTGGACAGGTTCATGGCACCTTCCTCCGTCGGAGGCGGCTGGACGTTGGCTGGAACGCGGAACGCGAAGGCTCCGCCCGATTGGGCGGGAGCCGCGAAAAAGGTGGGTGAGGGCCGGCCTCCGGCCGGGGGCGGTGGCCATCGGCCAGACCTCACCGACCCTCTCCCTGGGGGAGGAGAGGGATGGGAATTTCAGGTTTCTCCCACCGTCGCCCTCCGGCTTGGCCGGGGGGGCCATGCCCGGCCGGTATCCCGGCCTCGGGGTTGGATGCTCCGGTCAAGCCGGAGCATGACGGCGGCTATCGTCGCGCCGGGGCTGACGCGCTCCGGCTACTTGACCGTCGCGGCCGCCGCCTGCGTCACCCGCATGGGCACCGGCTCCGGCGTTACCTCGGCGCCGGGGCGCACGCGGTGGAGGCCGTTCACCACCACCCGCTCGCCGGGCTTCAGGCCCGCGGTGACGACCCGGAGGCCGTCCGCCGCCGGGCCGAGCGTCACCTCGCGCCAGACCGCCTTGTTGTCGGCGCCCACCACGAACACGAACTTCTTGTCCTGGTCGGTGCCCACCGCGCGCTCGCTCACCAGCAGCGCGGGCTCGGTCTTCACCTGGCCCATCTTGAGCCGAACGAACTGGCCGGGAATGAAGCGCCCGTCCGCATTGGCGAACTGGGCGCGCACGCGCACGGTGCCGGTGCGGGCGTCCACCTGGTTGTCGATCAGCTGCATGCGGCCCTCGACGGGACTGCCCTCGCCGACATTCATCAGCACCGGAATGCGCTCGATGCCGCCGTCGGCGCGCCGAGGGCGTCGAGCGCCTTCAGCACCACGCCCTCGTCGGCCGAGAAGCTGGCATAGATGGGGTCGACCGACACCAGCGAGGTCAGCATCGGCGCGCCGGGGCCGGCGGCCACCAGGTTGCCCACGGTGATCTCCAGGCGCCCGACGCGGCCGGACACCGGCGCGCGCACCTGGGTATAAGAGAGATTGAGCTGGGCGGCGCGCAGCTGCGCCTCGGCGGCGCGCTGGGCGGCGCGGGCGGCGCGCTCGGCGTTCACCCGCTCGTCGATGTTCTGCTGGGAGATGGTGCGCGAGTTGATCAGCCGCTCGCCGCGCTCCAGCTCGTTCTTGGCCAGTTCCACCCGCGCTTCGGCGGAGGCGACCTGCGCGGCGGCCTGGTCCACCTCGGCCTGGAACGGCTCGGGATCGATGGTGACGAGGAGGTCGCCGGCCTTCACCAGCGCGCCCTCGCGGAAGTGGACGGACTTCACCTGGCCGGCGACGCGCGAGCGCACCTCGACCCGCTCCACCGCCTCCAGGCGGCCGGAGACTCGGTCATAGAGCTGGGTCTGGCGCGGCTCCACCGTCGCCACCGCGACCGGTGGCGGGGGCGGGGCGGCTGGCGGACGCGGCGGCGGGGTCCGGCCTTCGCCC
>NZ_JBNFNU010000250.1:0-6476 GCF_057364445.1 Xanthobacter sp. BG11Y11_SDJG | reverse complement strand
CGCAGCAGTGGCGCCCGCCGAGCCAGCGCTCCACCCGCGCCCTCGCTCACCCCGCCGCCGCTGCCGCGCTACGGGCGCCTGCCGCAGCCCCGGCCCGGTTATGTCTGGGTGCCGGGGCACTGGATCTGGAGCAGCCGGCAACGGCGCTATGTCTGGGTGGACGGGCGCTGGACCCGCAACCGGCCCGGCTTCCGCTATGCCGGGTCGCGCTGGGTGTTCCGCAACGGCGAGTGGCACTTCGTGCCCGGCCAGTGGGTGCGATAGGCCCCGCCCGGCGGGCGGGAGCCTGTGCGGTGAGCAGGCGCCGCCTGCAGGCCGTCAGTCGTTGAAGACGAACTTCTGATTGATGCCGCCATGGCACGGCCAGGCCAGAATCTGTTGCCGCATGCGGATGTTCTGCGGCTGGTTGCCGCCGCGGATGTCCCAGCACAGGCCGCTGGAGGAGCGCACGGTGCTGCTCTTCTCGTCATAGAGCCAGTCGTTCACCACCATGTCGCATGGCGTCACCAGCAATTGCTGCTTCATCACGCCGTCCACGCACAGGCCGGTGTTGGCGCCGACCCGGATGCGGCCGTTGCGCGGATCGAGCACGAACTTCTGCGGCGCCTGGCCGTGGCATTTCCAGAGCATGATGGGGGTCGCCGGGGCGATCTTCCCGCCCGCGATGTCGATGCACAGGCCCGGCTCGTCCGCGCCTTCGGCGACGATGTAGAAGGATTTGCCGCGCCCGCCCGCCGGCGCCCCCTGGGGCGGACGGGGCGCCGCCTGCCGCTGCGGCGGCGGGGGCGGCGCGCCGCCGCCCTGGGTGGAGGTGAGGCAGCCGTCCAGCTTTTGCGGTCGTGTCGCTGCGCGCATCCTCCACGCGCTTGCGCGGCTGGCTCGAACACCACTGGAAATGCGTCTCCCAGTTCATGTTGAGGTTGCGGAACGTGCCGCAATTGGCCTGCTGGCCGCGCAGGAAGCTGGCGACGATCTCGTTGGCGTAGGTGTAGCAATAGTCCGGGCCGTTCTGCGCCTGGGCGCCGGTTCCGGACAAGGCGGCGCAGGCCAGAACAGCAAGGCCGGCAAGACCGCGGCGCAGGGTGTGCATGGGCATGGCGGTTCTCTGTGAGAGGATCATCAATCGCCGAAATATTCAGCCGTGTTCGGGCCGCTTGCCGCCTTGAACACGCCGCCGACGCAGCGGTCCTTCATGTCGACCGCCACCCAGGCATGGCCCACATAGGTCGGCTGCTGGTAGTCCTGGCCGTTCTTCAGCTCGCGGTAATAGTTCCAGTTCCCGTCGAAGTCGATCCAGTAGATCTGGATCGTGCGGCCGGTCGAATTGGCGAAAGTGACGCTGGTTTTGGCCGATGACTTGGGAGAGCGCACCGACCCGGGCTTGGGGCATCCTTTGCCCGTGTGTGCCGGCTCCGCGCCCTGCGCCAGGATGACGGCGGCCCCCGCCGATCCGCCGGTCGTGGCGGACCAGCCGGGAGAACCGGTCGCGAGCGCGACCGCTGTCAAAATCGCAAACATGGACCCCCCAAGCCGCCCGGCGCCTGACACCGCACGCGCCGATCCCATCCAGACCCGCAGCACCTTAGGGGTACTTTCGCTGCTGCCACAAGGAGGGCGCCGGAGCATTCAGGCGGATTTTTTTGCCGCATGGCGCCCGGCCGGCTCAGACTTCGAGAAACCGCGTCGCGCGGGCGGGGTCGGCCTTCAGTTCCGCCGTGGTGCCGGTCCAGGCGGGGCGGCCGCCTCGATCACCACGTGGCGGTCGGCGATGCGCAGCAGCGCCGGCAGGTTCTTGTCCACGAGCAGGATGGCGAGGCCGTCCGTCCGCAGCGCGGAGAGGGCGGACCAGATCTCGGCGCGGATCACCGGGGCCAGGCCCTCGGTGGCCTCGTCGAGGACGAGAAGATCGGGATTGGTCATCAGCGCACGGCCGATCGCCAGCATCTGCTGCTCGCCGCCGGACAATTGGGTGCCGAGATTGCCGCGCCGCTCCTTCAGCCGCGGAAACAGATCGTAGGCCCGCGCCAGGGTCCAGCCTTGCGGGCGCGGCCGGGCGGTGGCGACGAGGTTCTCCTCGACCGTGAGACGCGGGAAGATCTGCCGCCCCTCGGGCACGTAGCCGAGCCCGGCCGCGGCGACGAGGTGCGGCGCCGCCCCGGTCACGTCGCGGCCCTTCACGCGGATGGCGCCGCCCGTCGGCTTCAGCAGGCCGAACAGGGCCTTCAGCGTGGTGGTCTTGCCCATGCCGTTGCGGCCCATGAGCGTCACCACCTCGCCCGGCATCACGTGGAGCGCCATGGCGAACAGCACCTGGGCCTCGCCATAGGCGCAGTCGAGCGCCTCGATCTCGACCAGCGGCGTCATCAGACCGCCTCCTCCTCGCCGAGATAGGCGCGCCGCACCACCGGATCGGCGCGCACCGCCTGCGGCGTGCCGGTGATCGCGAGCGCGCCGGAGATCAGCACGCTGATGCGGTCGGCGAGGGCGAACACGGTGGCCATGTCGTGCTCCACCAGCAGGATCGGGATGCGACCCTTCAGGCCGGCGAGCAGGGCCGTCAGCCGTTCGCCCTCGGCCCGCCCGGTGCCGGCCATGGGCTCGTCCAGCAGCAGCAGCTTGGGCTCCTGCACCAGGCACATGGCGAGTTCCAGCGCCCGCCGCTCGCCATGGGAGAGGGAAGCGGCCGCCGCGTTCCGGCGTGCGGCGAGGCCGATGCGCTCGAGCATGGCGTCGGCCTTCTCCAGTGCCGCGCGGTCGGACAGGGCCGGGCGCCAGCAGCGGAAGGTTCGACCGTCCGCGACGATGGCCGCGAGCGCCACGTTCTCCAGCACCGTGAAGGCGCCGACCACGTTGGAGATCTGGAACACCCGCCCGAGGCCGAGCGCGCGCGCTTCGCCATGCCGAGGCGGGTGACGTCGGCGCCGGCGAACAGGATGCGGCCGGAATCGGCGGCCAGAGCGCCGGCGATCTGGGCGATGAGGCTGGTCTTGCCGGCGCCGTTCGGGCCGATCAGCGCATGGACCTCGGCGGCGCGCACGTCGAGCGTCACGTCGCGCGTCACGTTCAGGGCGCCGAACGACTTGTTGAGGCCCTCCAGCGCCAGAACCGGCGGTTGCGCCAGGGCCTCAGCCATGGACCGCCCCCCGGATGAGGCGCTTCAATTCGGTGCCGCGCAGCAGCACCGCGCCGAGGATGACGAGGCCGAGCCCGAACTTCCAGTACTCGGTGAAATGGCCGAGCGTCTCGTCGACGGCCACCACCGCCACGGCGCCAAGCACCGCCCCGCCGAGCCGCTTCGTGCCGCCCAGCACCACCATGACGATCAGCTCGCCCGAGACGTGCCAGTTCATGGTGGCGGGGGAGACGTATTCCACCTGGTTCGCCAGCAGCACTCCGGCGATGCCGGCGATGCCGCCGGCGGCTGCCAGCGCGGTGAGGCGGTGGGCGAACGGATCGAGGCCGAGCGAGGCCAGCTTCTCCTCATTGGCCCGCCCGGTGCGCAGCATCAGCCCGAACGGCGCGGCGCAAATGCGCTCCAGCAGCAGCAGCGTCACGCCGAGGGCGGCGATGGCGAACACCGCGAGGTCGGTGTCGGTGCGCAGGAAGCGCTGGCCGAAGAATGTGGAGCGGGCGGCGATGCCGAGCCCGTCGTCGCCGCCGAACGCGGAAAGGCTGCCGGCCACGTAGAACAGCATCTGCGCGAAGGCGAGCGTGATCATGATGAAATAGACGCCGCGGGTGCGGAGCGCGATCACGCCCGTGGCGGCGGACCAGAGCGCGGCGGCGGCAAAGCCCAGCGGGAACAGCACCAGCGCGTTGGTCACGCCATATTCCCCGGCGATCAGCACCGCATAGGCGCCGATGCCGAGCGGCGCGGCGTGGCCGAAGCTCACCAGTCCGGCCTGGCCGATGAGGAAGGAGAGCGACACCGCCGCCAGCGCGAGGATGGCGGTGCGGGCGATGATGGTGGGCGCATAGCCCGAGCCGGACCCCACCGCCGCGGCCAGCGCCAGCGCGAACAGGGCGGCCAGCACGAGGGGATGGAGGAGCGCCGACACGGGAACGCCGCCCGCCGCCCGCGCGCTCACGAGGGCCTCCCGCCGAACAGGCCGGACGGGCGGAAGCTGAGCACCAGCGCCATCAGCAGATAGATCAGCATCGAGGACAGCGGCGGGCCGGCAGTGGCGGCGGCCGACTTGCCGATGAGCGCCCGCAGCAGGTCCGGCAGGAAGGCACGGCCCACCGTGTCCACCAGCCCGACGAGGATGGCGGCCACGAACGCCCCCTTGATGGAGCCGATGCCGCCGATCACCACCACCACGAAGGCGAGGATGAGCACCTTGTCGCCCATGGTCGGCTCCACTGACACCAGAGGCCCCGCCATGGCGCCGGCCAGCCCTGCCAGCATGGCGCCGAAGGCGAACACGAACAGGAACAGCCGGTCGATGTCGACCCCTAGCGCCGCCACGGTCTGCGGATGGGTGGAGCCGGCGCGCACCAGCATGCCGGCGCGGGTGCGGTTGACCAGGACCCACAGCAGCACCGCAACCGCGACGCCGACCGCGAGGATGACGAGCCGCCAGACCGGATAGTTCAGCCCCTCGAACAGGGTGACGGTGCCATTCAGCGCCGCCGGCACCGGAAAGGGCAAAGGCGCGGACCCGAAGATCATGCGCACCCCTTCCGTCACCACCAGGATCAGCCCGAAGGTGGCGAGCACCTGCTCCAGGTGGTCGCGCCGTGTCAGGTGCCGGAACACCAGCACTTCCATCACGAAGCCGAGCGCCAGCGCCGCGAGGAGGCCGGCGGCGAGGCCGAATGCGAAACTGCCGCTCCAGGCGGAGAGCACGGCCACGAGATAGGCGCCCAGCATGTACTGGACGCCGTGGGCGAGGTTGATGAAGTCCATGACGCCGAACACCAGCGTCAGCCCGGCGGCGACCAGGAACAGGATCACGCCCAGTTGCAGGCCGTTCAGGAGCTGGGAGATGAACAAAGCCGCAGTCATGGGCAATGGTGCCGGGGGCTCGCGGTGGGCTTCAGGTGGGCTTCAAACGAAAAGGCGCGCGGGCCGGTCGGGTCCGCGCGCCTCCGGAAGGGACGGCTTACTTCAGCGGGCACTCGGCCACATAGGCGTCGGCCGCATTATCGAACACCTTGGACTGGATCTCGGTGGCATAGCGCCCGTCGGGACGCTTCACCGCCTTCACCACATAGAAATCCTGGATCGGGAAGCCGTTGGTGTTGAAGGCGAAGTCGCCGCGCACCGACTTGAAGGGCGCTGACGCCAGCGCCTTGCGGAACGCCTCCTTGTCGGAAACCTTGCCGCCGGTGGCCTTCAGCGCGCCGTCGATCAGCATGGCGGCGTCATAGCCCTGGGCCGCATAGAGCGAGGGCACGATGCCGTATTCCTTCTCATAGGCGGCGACGAAGGCCTTGTTCTGCGGCGTGTCGAGGTTGGGCGCCCATTCCGCGCCCGAGAGCAGGCCCACCGCGGCGTCCTGGGTGGCGGGCAGGGTGGTCTCGTCGATGGTGAAGGACGACAGGAACGGGATCTGCCCCGCAAGGCCGGCCTGCTGGTACTGCTTCACCAGGTTCACGCCCATGCCGCCGGGCATGAAGGTGAAGATGGCGTCGGGCTTGGCGGCCTGGATCTTGGCCAGCTCGGCGGAGAAGTCGAGCTGTCCGAGCTGGGTGAAGATCTCTTCCACCACCTCGCCCTTGAAGTTGCGCTTGAAGCCGGCCATGGCGTCCTTGCCGGCCTGGTAGTTGGGCGTCATCAGGATCACGCGCTTGAAGCCCTTGTCCTGGGCGTACTGGCCCATGACCGAGTGCACCTGGTCGTTCTGGTAGGAGGCCGAGAAGAAGAAGGGCGAGCAGCCCTTGCCGGCGAGCGGGGAGGGGCCGGCATTGGCCGAGATCAGGAACGTCTCGTTGGCCAGCACCGGCTTCTGGATCGCCATCAGCACGTTCGAGAACACCGTGCCGGCGATGATATCCACCTTGTCGCGCTCCATCAGCGCCTTGACCTTGTTCACCGCCACGTCGGGCTTCAGTTCGTCGTCCACCACGATCACCTCGGTGGGCTGGCCGCCGAGCTTGCCGCCCAATTCCTTCACCGCCAGCAGGAAGCCGTCGCGCATGTGCACGCCGAGCGCCGCCGGCGGGCCGGAGAGGGTGGAGACGAAGCCCACCTTGACCGGGTCGGCCAGCGCCGCCGTCGGGGCGGCGAGGATGGTGGAGGCGAGGGCCAGAGCGAGCAGGTGCCTGGTCGTCGAAGCGGGCATCGAGCGTTTCCTTCCGTTCGGGAGCGGGCCTGCCCCCGCCGCCGCGCCGCCACGGTGCGCGAGGGCACCCTGGCGTCGGCGGGACGGAGGCGTTGGCCCGAAAAGTCCTGCGGGATTGCTATAGAAGGTTTTCGCGCCGTCCGGGAGGGGCGGCGACGATGCGGCAGGCGAAGGCGCGCGCGGGACGCG
>NZ_JBNFNU010000249.1:0-6500 GCF_057364445.1 Xanthobacter sp. BG11Y11_SDJG | reverse complement strand
TGCCGCGCTCATGACGCGTCTGCCGCAGGACAAGGCGCGCCCGCCCGGCCGTCACCGGCCGGAGACCGGGAACCACGTGGTTCGTACCACGCGCCCATGGGTGGGATAGGTGACGCGCAGGACCACCGTTGTCGCCCGGACGCCGCCGGCCCCTTGTAGCGCACGACGACGCCCTTCATCGCGCGCCCCATGCAGGGGTTCATGGCGCCGCCGTCGCGGCCGGTGGCCACGAAGGCGCCGTAGCCCATGGTGACGCGGCCGCGCGCCGGGGCCGAGAGCACCTGGATGGTGGGCACCTGGGTCTGCTGGCAATTGTAGTCGGTGGTGCCGGCGGCGAAGATGGCGCCCTTGGTGCCGGCGCCGTTGCCGGTCACGTAGGTGATGCCGGAATAGCTCGGCGTCACATAGTCCGGGAAGAAGGCGCCGCCCGGGCCGAACACCCGCTCGCGCAGGGGATATTCCTGCAGCGTCGGCAGGCTCTGGGCCGCCGCTCCGGTGGCGGAGGCGGCGCAGAGCGCAAGAATGGCGACGGCTCGGCGGCAGGCTACCAGCATGTTCGATCTCCTCATCGCGCGCCCTGAAACCCGTGCACCCCGCCGGCGCCGGATGACCCCGCGGGACGGCCGGTCAGTCGCGCACCAGAGCGAGGTCCGGGGCGTCGGGGTGCTTCATGCCGACGATATGGTATCCGGCGTCCACATGGTGCACCTCTCCGGTCACACCGCGCGACAAATCGGACAGGAGATAGACCCCGGTGTCGCCCACCTCATCGGTGGTCACGGTGCGGCGCAGCGGGGTGTTCAGCTCGTTCCACTTCAGGATGTAGCGGAAATCGCCGATGCCGGAGGCGGCCAGCGTCTTGATCGGGCCGGCGGAGATGGCATTGACGCGGATCGCCTTGGGGCCGAGATCGGCGGCGAGGTAGCGCACCGAGGCCTCCAGGGCCGACTTGGCGACGCCCATCACGTTGTAGTGGGGCATCCACTTTTCGGCGCCGTAATAGGTCAGCGTCAGCAGCGCGCCGCCGTTCGGCATCAGCTTCTCCGCCCGCTGGGCGATGGCGGTGAAGGAGAAGCAGGAATCAGCATGGTCTTGGAGAAATTGTCGGCGGTCGTGTCCACGTAGCGCCCGTCCAGCTCGTCCTTGTTGGAGAAGGCGATGCAATGGACGACGAAATCCAGCGTGCCGAACAGCTTCTGCGTCTCGGCGAAGACCGCGTCCATGGTCTCCGGCTCGGTCACGTCGCAATGACCGACCAGCGTTCCGCCGAGCTCGGCCGCCAGCGGCTCGACTCGCTTCTTCAGCGCCTCGCCCTGGTAGGTCAGAGCAATCTCGGCGCCATGCGCGCGCACCTGCTTGGCGATGCCGTAGGCGATGGACCGGTTATTGGCGACGCCCAGAATCAGCCCGCGCTTGCCCTTCATGAGACCGCTCGCGAAACCGTCCGTCGCCATGTGCCTGCACTCCGATATTCCAAGGCATTGACGCCGCGCGGCGGGCCGGCGGCGGGCTTCCTATGGCATGGGGGCATCCACCGTTCAAGCGAAGCCGCGTCGGAAGCCCTTGCTTCGGTGAAGGGGCGCGTGCTAGAGGCAGCCGCCTGGATCGGAGTGTAGCGCAGTCTGGTAGCGCACCACGTTCGGGACGTGGGGGTCGCAGGTTCAAATCCTGCCACTCCGACCAATCTGGCTTTGCGCCACCGGCTCTCAGAGAGCCGCCTACCCCACAATGTCCCCTTTCATCCCGCCGCCCCCGCGGGACCTGTTGCGGCGTCATCGGCCGAGGGGCTTCGCAGGCGGCCGGCGCGCGTTGTTGCGATGAGCCGGGACGCAGACGCGCCGCAGTTCGGCGGTCCGAATCGCCGGCCCGCCGATCCGCCGGCGCACGCCGCCGCGCGCGAATCACGCGGAGCGACCTGCGGTTTAGCCCAGCGACGGGCGCCTCCTTACGCGGGCACCGTTCTTGGCCGCGAACGCGATTTTCTACACTGCTTTATTTTTGTGCAGTGCCGTATGACCCAACGTCTTGTGACAAAACGACGACAGCCCGCTCCCCTGCGGCGATCATGCGCCGATGCCGCGCCGCCACGCGGCGGCTGAAAACAAAAGAGGCGGCTAATCGCTTTGTTAACCCCCCGGTTGGTGAGACGATCTTCGCGACGCGATGTCGCGCCTTTCCGGAATGGAAGGGAGAAAGGAATGTCTCAGGCCAACAGTCTCATGGGCGCCCTCGCGGTTGGCGCGTGTCTGGCGGGCGCCCTGCTCCAGGGATCGGCGCAGGCCGCATCCCCTCGCGACATGGAGGTGGACGTCGAGCTCGTGCTCGCGGTGGACGTCTCCTATTCCATGGACGTGGAGGAGCAGGCGCTCCAGCGCGAGGGCTACGCCAACGCCCTCACCTCCCGCGAGTTCCTCGACGCGCTGCGCCAGGGCCTCAATGGGCGCATCGCCGTCGCCTATATCGAATGGGCGGGCGAGAACGAGCAGCAGATCGTGGTCAACTGGCGGGTGATCGACGGTCCGGACAGCGCGCGGACCTACGCGGACGCCATCCGCGCCGCGCCGCTGCGGCGGGTCTACCGGACCTCCATCTCCAGCGCCCTGCTCTACAGCGCCGACCAGTTCGACCTCAACGGCTATGCCGGCGTGCGGCGCGTCATCGACGTTTCGGGCGATGGCGTGAACAACCAGGGGCCGCCGGTCGCCATCGCCCGCGACGCGGTGGTGCGGCGCGGCATCACGGTGAACGGGCTGCCGCTGCTGCTCAAGCGCTCGGCTTCGTCCGCCATCGACGTGCCGGAGCTGGATCTCTACTATGAGGACTGCGTCATCGGCGGCCCGGGCGCGTTCGTCATCCCGGTCCAGCACCGCGACGAGTTCGCCCGCGCCATCAAGACCAAGCTGGTGCTGGAGGTGGCGGGCGTCCAGGTTCCCGACCCGGCGGGACCGATCCGGCGCGTGGCGGATGCCGCCCCGCGCATCTCCTGCACCATCGGCGAGAAGATCTGGCTGGAGCACTGGAGCAACTGAGCGGGCGCGCGGCGCCCGTTCAGGGCTCCGCCCGCTCCAGCGGCACGTGCCGGAGCGCCGCGAGGTCGCGCGCGCCGGTGGCGAAGCAGGCGACCTTGAGCTGGCGGATGACGATATCGAAATGATCCACCACCGCCTCGGCGGAGGTCAGCGCCGCCTCCAGGGTGCCGGCCGCCTGGCCTGCGAGATCGGCGCCGAGCCGGATCGCCTTCGCCATGTCGACGCCGTGGCGGACGCCGCCGGAGGCGATCAGCGGAATGTCCGGGCAGGCGCCGCGCACTGCCGCGAGCGAGGCCACCGTGGGGATGCCCCAGTCGGCGAACGCCTCCGCCACGCGCCTGGAGGCGCCGATGCCGCGCTCGCCCTCCACTAGGGCCCAGTTGGTGCCGCCCGCCCCGGCCACGTCGAGCGCCGCGACCCCGGCGTCGGCGAGCGCCCGCGCCACCGCGCCCGACAGGCCGAAGCCCACCTCCTTGGCGATGACCGGCACCTCCAGCGCCCGCGTGAGCGCGGCGATGGCCGTGAGCGCGCCGCGCCAGTCGCGGTCGCCTTCCGGCTGGATCGCCTCCTGGAGCGGGTTGAGGTGCAGGATCAGCCCGTCCGCGCCGATCATCTCCACCGCCCGCCGCGCCTCGTCGACGCCATAGCCCTTCACGAACTGGGCGACGCCGAGATTGGCGTAGAGCGCCGCGTCCGGCGCCCGCCGCCTGAGCTCGCGCGTCAGCCCCGCCGCGCCCTGGCGCTCGATGGCGATGCGCTGCGAGCCGACGCCGAGCGCGAGGCCGAGCGCCTGCGCCGCTTCGGCAAGGTGCGCGTTGATGCGCTCCGACTGCGCCGGTCCGCCGGTCATGGACGAGATCAGCACCGGCGCCTTCAGCCGGCGGCCGAGGAAGGTGGTGGAAAGGTCCACCTCGTCCAGCGCGATTTCCGGCAGCGCGCAATGGGCGAGCCGCACCGCGTCGAAGCCGGCCGAAACGCGCGAGCGGGCTCGCGCGCCGTCGAGCACGATGTCGATATGGTCCTGCTTGCGCTTCTGCGCGTCCGCGCCCTCGTCGTTCCGGTTGCTCATGGCAGATGGGGATCCCCGAAGGCTTGCAGAGGCATGGGTGAAGCGCCCCGGGTGGTATCGGGGGCCGGGGTCCGCCGGAACGGCTGTGCCCGGAAGGCCACGCTGCGACATCGGCGTGCGCGCGCCCCTAGCGTCAATGTCTAGGGGGTGATCTAAAGGCATTCAAGACAACGTATTGTTCGGACATCCGACTCCGGCCGGGCGCCAAAGAGGGGCGAGCGTTCATGAGCCATAATGGAAGCCGGGATGCGCTACCCGCACACCCGGTGGAGGAGACGCCAGCCACGCAACAGGGCGAGGGGCTCGTCCTGCGCTCGCGGGACCTGTCCTATCTGCGCGCGGTGATCGAGCGCCGGCTGGGCTTGCTCGTGCCCACCGGCGCGGCCCATCCCGCGGTGCTGCACGCCGCCATGCGCCACATATTGCTGGCGCCCGGCAAGCGCCTGCGCCCGCTGCTGGCCATTGCCGGCGTGCTCCAGCTCGACGGGTCCGAGCAGCAGGTGCTCGATTTCGGCTGCGCGCTGGAGATGGTGCACGCCTCGTCCTGATCATGGACGACCTGCCCTGCATGGACGACGCAGCGGTGCGCCGCTCCCAGCCCACCACCCATGTGCAGTACGGCGAGGACGTGGCGATGCTCGCCGCCGTCGCTTTGCTCTCACGCGCCTTCGGCGTGGCCGGCGCGGCGCCGGGCGTGCCGGACCGGGTGCGGCTCGACGCGGTGGCGGTGCTCTCTTTGTCGGTCGGCTCGCTCGGCTTGTGCGGCGGCCAGTTCGACGACCTCCACCCCACCCCCGGCCGCACCGTCGCCGCCACCGAGGACGTGAACCGCCGCAAGACCGGCGTCCTGTTCACCGCCGCGGCCGAGATCGCCGGTCACGTGGCGGGCGCGGACGAGGCGCAGGCCGGGCACCTGCGCGCCTTCGCCTCCCATGTGGGGCGCGCCTACCAGATCCTCGACGACATCCTCGATGCCTCCGCCTCAGCCGCTGCGCTCGGCAAGGATGTGGGCAAGGACGCCCACAAGGTGACCGTCATCGCCTCCCTCGGCGCCCCGCGGGCGCGCAAGCTGCTCGGCGAGCACTTGGCGGGCGCGCTCCAAGCCTCTAAAGACCTCGGACCCAACCGGGAGGGCCAGGAGCCTCTGCGCGATTTCATGGATGCCGCCTTCGGTGAACTGATGGGGCCGCTGGCGCCGTGAGCGCCGGGCTCCTTGACGAGGCCCGCCGAACCGAACGTACCGAAGCCCCGCCCCTCCTGATCGAGGGCCTCAGCGCGGGCTTCGGCGCGCGCACGGTGCTGTCCGGCGTGAGCCTTGCCGTCGCGGCCGGTTCCGCCACCGTCCTTCTCGGCCCCAACGGCGCCGGCAAGACTACGCTGCTGCGGGCGGTCTGCGGGCGGCTCGCGGCGCGCGCTGGCATGGTGCGCATCTGCGGCATTCCGGCCGAGGATGCCACCGCCCGGCGCCTGATCGGCCTCGCGCCGCAGGAGATCGCGCTCTACCGGCCGCTGACCATCCGCGAGAATCTCGAGACCTTCGGCCGCCTCGCGGGCGTGCCCTGGCGCGGACTTTCCGCCCGCGTCAACGAGGTGATGGCCCGCGCCGGCATCGACGCGCGCTCGGGCGAGCGCATCGACCGCCTCTCCGGCGGCTGGCAGCGGCGCGTCAACCTCGCCGCCGCTTTGGTGGGCGCGCCGCGCCTGCTGGTGCTCGACGAGCCCACGGTCGGCATCGACGCCCACGCCCGCGAGGACCTCGCCAGCCTGGTGCAGCGCCTCGCCGGGGACGGCCTCGCCATCCTCCTCGTCACCCACGACTTCGCCTTCGCCGAGCGGGTGGCGGACCGCGCCGCGATCCTCAAGGCGGGCCGCATCGTGCTGGAAGGCCCTCTTGGCGACCTTCTCACCGAACGGTTCCGGGGCCGGCGCGTGGCCGAAGTCACCTTCGCCGCTGCGCCCGACGACGCCCGTGCGGCGGCGCTGGCCGGGCTCGGGCTGGCGCCGAGCGAGGAGCCGACCGCCTTTTCCGGCCTGATCGCCGATGACCGCATGCGGTGGCCGCCCTGATCGCCGCGCTGGAGGCGCTCGGCGCCGCGCCGCGCACCCTCGCGCTCAAGGCGGCGGGGCTCGACGCGCTCTATGCCCACGCGGTCAGGGAGGACTGACGCCATGGTGCTCGCCATCATGCGCGCCCAGGCGCTCACGACGCTGCGCGACCGCGGCGCGCTGGCCATGACCTTCGTATTGCCGCCGCTGCTGTTCCTGCTGTTCGCCGCGATCTTCGCCGGTGCCGGCGGCGACAATGCGCGCGTCACCGTGGCCGTGGCGCAAGCCTCCGACGCGCCCGCCGCCGCCGCGCTGATCGCCGCGCTCGCCGAGGCGCCGGACCTTGATGTGACCTC
>NZ_JBNFNU010000248.1:0-6508 GCF_057364445.1 Xanthobacter sp. BG11Y11_SDJG | reverse complement strand
CGATCCAAGTCGCCGCCCAAGTCGCCGACGGCGCCGGCGGCGCGCCGGTGTCCGTCCCGAAGGCGACGGTGTCCGCCGCCGCCAAGCCCGCCATCGGCGCCAGCTTTCCGGTGAAATGGACCGGCCCGGCCGGTGCCAACGATTATGTGGACCTGGTCCCCGCCGGCACGGCCGAGGTGGGCAAGGACCTGTCCTACGCCTATGTGGAAAAGGCAAGGACGCGGAACTGCGCGCGCCCGGAGCGCCGGGCACCTACGACATCCGCTACATTTGGGCAGGACCCGACATTCACCGGGTGCTGGCGACCGGAAAGGTCGAGGTGGGCGACAGCGCCGTCGCGCTCATCGCGCCCGCGTCCGTTCCCGCCGGATCGGCGTTCGAGGTGACGTGGAAGGGCCCCGGCCAGGCGCGCGACTATGTGGACGTGGTGCCTTCCGGCCACAAGGAGACGGCGGGCGAACTCTCTTACGCCTATGCCGAACAGGGCAATCCGGCGCAGCTGAGGGCGCCCGGCGATGCCGGAGCGTACACCCTGCGCTACGTCCTGGAGGCGGCCGGCGGCCGCAAGGTGCTGGTCTCGGTGCCGCTCAAAGTGACGGCCGCCACGGCGGCGCTCGCCTTCCCGCCCAAGGCGAAGGTCGGCGCGGAGCTGATCGTCCATTGGCGTGGGCCGAAGGGGGCCGGAGACTATGTCGACGTCGTCCCCGCCGCCTCCAGCGAGACGACGGGCGAAACCGACTATGCCTATGTGGACAAGTCGGAGGATGGCGAGACGGTGGAGCTGAAGCTGCCGGCCCAGCCCGGGGCCTATGCGGTGCGCTATGTGCTCGAAGCCTCGGGCGGGCGGCGTGAGCTGGTGCGCGTCCCGCTCACGGTGGAGGACGTGGACCCGGTGACGCTGAAGGCCCCGGCGCGGGTCGCGCCGGCCGCCGCCGTCGAGGTGCAATGGTCGGGGCCGAACGGCAAGGGGGACTATGTGGACCTTGTTCCGGCCGGCGCGGCGGAGACCAGCGGCGAGCTGGATTACGCCTTTACCCGCGATCTGGAGGGCAAGCCCGCGACGCTGACCGCTCCGAGTGCGCCTGGCCGCTACGAGGTGCGCTATGTGCTCCAGGGCGCGGACAGCCGGCGCGTCCTCGCCCGTGCCCCGGTGGAGGTCCGCTGATCCGCAGCGGCGGGCGGGCGCTGTCCTCCCGCCGCATCCAGGGTGCCCATCGCCCGCGCCTCTGATATATGCCCCCTCCGACCGAGACTTCCGACGAAGGGGCACTCCTCATGGCGAACGTCACCGCTTTTCCCGACAAGGCCACCATCGCCAAAGAGACCGCCCGCATGCTGATCGAGGTGGAGGCGGTGCGCTTCTCCTCGGGCGAACCCTTCATCTTCACCTCGGGCTGGGCGAGCCCGGTCTATGTGGACTGCCGCCGCCTAATCTCCTTCCCCCGCGTGCGGCAGACGCTGGTGGACTTCGGCATCTCGACGATCTTCCGCGAGGCCGGATACGAGACGTTCGACGCGGTGGCGGGCGGCGAGACCGCGGGAATTCCGTTCGCCGCCTGGGTCGCGGATCGGCTCATGCTGCCCATGCAGTATGTGCGCAAGAAGCCGAAAGGCTTCGGCCGCAATGCCCAGATCGAGGGCCATATCGAGGAGGGCCAGCGGGTGCTGCTGGTGGAGGACCTCACCACCGACGGCAAGAGCAAGGTGCTGTTCGTGAACGCGCTGCGCAATGCCGGCGCCGAGTGCTCCCACTGCTTCGTGTTCTTCTATTACGACATCTTCGCCGAATCGGCCGGCATCCTGAAGGATGCCGGCCTCACGCTGCACAAGCTCGCCACCTGGTGGGACGTGCTGGCGCAGGTGAAGGAGATGAACACCTTCCCCCCCGAGCAGGTGGCCCAGATCGAGGCGTTCCTGAACGATCCCCATGCCTGGTCGAAGGCCCACGGCGGCGCCGCGACCACCGGAGAATGAGAGCCTCCCGATGGACCTCTACGCCCTGATGCGCCCGGCGCTCGGCCTCGTCTCGCCCGAGCGCGCCCACGAACTGGCACTTGCGGCGCTGAAGCGCGGTTTGGTGCCTGTGGCGTCCAGGGGAAGCGGGGCCGGCGATGATCCGATGCTGGCGACCCGGGTCTGGGGTCTGTCCTTTCCCAATCCGGTCGGTCTCGCCGCCGGCTTCGACAAGAATGCCGAGGCGGTGGACGCGATCCTCGGCCTCGGCTTCGGCTTCGTGGAGGCCGGCACCGTGACGCCGCGCCCGCAGCCGGGCAACCCGAAGCCGCGCCTGTTCCGCCTGGAGGAGGACGAGGGCGTCATCAACCGCTTCGGCTTCAACTCGCAGGGGCTCGACCCGTTCGTGCGCCGGCTGGAGGCGCGCCGGGCGGCGGGCCGAACCGGCATCGTCGGGGCCAATGTGGGGAAGAACAAGGACACCGACGACGCGGTCGACGACTATTCGGCCGGCATCGCCGCCACCTGCCGGCTGGCGGACTATCTGGTGTGCAACATCTCTTCGCCCAACACGCCCGGCCTGCGCTCGCTGCAGGCGCGGGTGGAGATGGAGACCTTGATCGCTCGCGCCCTCTCGGTGCGGGACACGGCCATTGCCGACCCCGCCGCCCGCCCGCCGCTGCTGGTGAAGGTGGCGCCGGACCTCGACGACCAGGGCCTTGCCGACGTCGCCGAGGTGGCGCTGGAGACCAAGGTGGACGGCCTCATCATGGGCAATACGACGCTCGCGCGGCCTTCTTCGCTGAAGAGCCGCTTCAAGGACGAGACCGGGGGATTGTCCGGCAAGCCGCTGTTCGCGCTGTCCACCGAGCGGCTTGCCGCGCTCTACCGGCTGACGCGCGGGCGCATTCCTTTGGTGGGCGTCGGCGGCGTGGCGTCGGGCGCGGACGCCTATGCCAAGATCCGCGCCGGGGCGAGCTTGGTGCAGCTTTATTCCGCGCTGGTGTTCGCCGGTCCGTGCCTGGTGGCGCGGGTCAAGGCGGACCTTGCCCGGCGCCTCAAGGCGGACGGCTTTTCCTCAGTTGCCGATGCGGTGGGGGTCGACGCCCGGTGAGCCGGCCTCGGCCTTCAGCAATCGCGGATCTCGGCCAGAAGCGCTTCGGTGGTGGTGGGCGCCGGCGGCGGCGCCTTCGCGGCGTTCTCCGCCTGCTGCCGGCGCAGGTGGTTGATGCCCCGCACCAGCAGGAACAGGATCGCCGCGACGATCAGGAAGTTGATGGCGATGGTGATGAACGAGCCGTACGCGAGCACCGCCCCCTGCTTCTTGGCGTCGGCGAGATTCTCCGCCGTCACCGCCGAGGACAGCGGGATGTAGTAATTGGAGAAGTCCAGGCCGCCGGTGACGGCGCCGATGACCGGCATGAAGATGTCGCCCACCAGCGAGGAGACGATGTTGCCGAAGGCGGCGCCGATGATGACGCCCACCGCCAGGTCGACGACATTGCCCTTCACGGCGAAGTCCCTGAACTCCTTCAGCATATTCGTCAGCATCGCGACCTCTCCCGTTTGTCGTAACGCAGCCCGCGCCGGGGGGGCGGGCCCGGAACGCGCGCGCTTCGCGCGCCGCGCCCCCTCAGCCTAACCCGAAACGCGCCGCCCGGTTCGCCCAGGGCGCGACTTATCGTGCGCGTGACGCTTTCATGACTTTGAGCGCGCCCTTGCCTATGTTAGGGAGTGCCGCCCTCGCCTGCGGGGGCGGGCCTTCGGGCTCGATGGAAACGACCCTTAACGGGCCCTCATGGTCAACATGACGGGCAGCATGGCGAAACCGGCGAGAATGGCGGAACGGCAGACCAGCTTCGGGTATGAAGATCTTCTGGCATGCGGACGTGGCGAACTGTTCGGTGCCGGAAACGCGCAATTGCCGCTGCCGCCCATGCTCATGTTCGACCGCATCTCCGAGATTTCGGAGACCGGCGGCGAATTCGGCAAGGGGATGGTCCGGGCCGAGCTGGACGTCAATCCGGACCTCTGGTTCTTTCCGTGCCACTTCAAGGGCGATCCCGTGATGCCGGGCTGCCTCGGGCTCGATGCCCTATGGCAGATGGTGGGCTTCTTCCTCGGCTGGCTCGGCTCGCCGGGGCGCGGGCGCGCGCTCGGGCTCGGCGAGCTGAAATTCTCCGGCCAGGTGCTGCCCGAGATGAAGAAGGTGGTCTACGGGGTGGACCTCAAGCGCGTCATGCGCTCCAAGCTGGTGCTCGGCATCGCCGACGGCTGGCTTTCGGCCGACGGCACCGTGATCTACCGGGCCAAGGACCTCAAGGTCGGCCTGTTCCAGACGGACATGGCTCCGGGATCGGCGGGGGCCTGACAAGGCCTCGCCACGATCCCGCGCCATAACGTCTCAAAAGCAATGGGGGACGGGTGACATGCGCCGCGTCGTCGTAACCGGGATGGGCATCGTCTCGTCCATCGGCAATTCCACGCAGGAGGTGCTCGCCAGCCTGCGCGAGGCCAAGAGCGGCATTTCCTTCGCGGATGACTATGCCAAGCTCGGCTTCCGCTCGCAGGTCCACGGCGCCCCGACGCTGAACGCCGAGGAGGTGGTGGACCGCCGGGCCATGCGCTTCCATGGCGGCGGCACCGCCTGGAACCATGTCGCCATGGACCAGGCGATCCGCGACGCGGGGCTCGAAGAGCGCGAGATCTCCAACGAGCGCACCGGCCTCGTCATGGGTTCGGGCGGCTCGTCCACCAAGACCATCGTCGACGCCGCCGACATCACCCGCGACAAGGGGCCGAAGCGCGTCGGACCCTTCGCGGTGCCGAAGGCCATGGGCTCCACCGCCTCGGCGACGCTCTCCACCTGGTTCAAGATCAAGGGCCTGAGCTATTCCATCTCGGCCGCCTGCGCGACCACCAACATCTGCATCGGCAACGCCTACGAGCTGATCCAGTACGGCAAGCAGGACATGATCTTCGCCGGCGGCTGCGAGGACCTGCACTGGACCCTCTCGGTGCTGTTCGACGGCATGGGCGCCATGTCCTCGGCCTATAATGACCGTCCGGCGATCGCCTCGCGGGCCTACGACAAGAACCGCGACGGTTTCGTCATCTCCGGCGGCGCCGGCGTGCTGGTGCTCGAGGAGCTGGAGCACGCCAAGGCGCGCGGCGCCCGCATCTATGCCGAGATCGCCGGCTATGGCGCGACCTCCGACGGCGCCGACATGGTGGCCCCCTCCGGCGAGGGCGCGGCGCGCGCCATGAAGCTCGCCATGTCCACCATCAAGGCGCCCATCGACTACATCAACCCGCACGCCACCTCGACGCCGATCGGCGATCTCAAGGAGATCGAGGCCATCCGCGAGGTGTTCGGCGCGAACTGCCCGCCGATCTCGGCCACCAAGTCGCTGACCGGCCATTCCCAGGGCGCCACTGGGGTGCACGAGGCGATCTACTCCATCCTCATGATGCAGAACGGCTTCATCGCCGAGAGCGCGAACATCGAGGAGATCGACCCGGCCTTCGCCGACATGCCGATCGTGCGCCAGCGGGTGGACAATGCCCAGCTCGGCCATGTGCTCTCCAACGGCTTCGGCTTCGGCGGCACCAATGCCTGCCTGGTGCTGAAGCATGTGGACGCCTGAGGCTGGCGGGGTCCGGCCACTGGCATCAACGAAGCTGCTCTAAGGGTAGGCGATGCAGGATCTGATGAAGGGCAAGCGTGGTCTGGTGATGGGCGTCGCCAACGACCACTCCATCGCCTGGGGCATCGCCAAGGCGCTGGCGTCGCAGGGCGCCGAGATCGCCTTCACCTACCAGGGCGAGGGCATGGGCAAGCGCGTGCGCCCGCTCGCCCAGAGCATCGGCTCAAACCTCCTGATGCCCTGCGATGTCGAGGATCTCGCCAGCGTCGACCAGGTGTTCGCGACCCTCAAGGAGACCTGGGGCAGCATCGACTTCCTGGTGCATGCGGTGGCCTTCTCCGACAAGTCGGAGCTCAAGGGGCGCTATGCCGACACCAGCCGGGAGAATTTCTCCCGCACCATGGTGATCTCCTGCTTCTCCTTCACCGAGCTGGCCAAGCGCGCCGCGGCGCTGATGCCGAACGGCGGCGCGCTGGTGACGCTGACCTATGGCGGCTCCACCCGGTGATGCGAACTACAACGTGATGGGCGTCGCCAAGGCGGCGCTGGAGGCCTCGGTGCGCTATCTCGCCGCCGATTACGGCCCCAGCGCCATCCGCGTGAACGCCATCTCTGCCGGGCCGGTGCGCACGCTCGCGGGCGCCGGCATCGCCGATGCGCGGCTGATGTTCAACTACCAGAAGCGCCACGCCCCCCTGCGCCGCACGGTGAGCATCGAGGAGGTGGGCGGCGCGGCGCTCTATCTGCTGTCCGACCTCTCCACCGGTGTCACCGGCGAGGTCCACTTCGTGGACTCGGGCTACAACATCATTCCATGCCCCATCCGGACGTGCTGAAGACCCAGGAGGATGCGGAAGCCAAGCTCGCCGCCGACGCTCCGGTCGCGGCGCCGATCAGTCGCGGCGGCC
>NZ_JBNFNU010000247.1:0-6509 GCF_057364445.1 Xanthobacter sp. BG11Y11_SDJG | reverse complement strand
TGTCGAGCGGCACCGGGCGCTGGGTGACGGCGCTTCGACCGGTCCGCCGCCCAGGGGCGCGGCGGAAGGTCCGCCAGCTTGGCGCCGGGATGGAGCGCACGGGCAAGATCAAGCACCGCCTGCGGCGTGCGCGGGCCGAAGCCCAAGAGGTAGCTGCCCCACATGGCGATGTGCGCCGGTCGCGCGCGGCGGGCGTGCCCATGAAGGCCGGCAGCGCGAAGATGGTCTCGGGGGGAAGCTCCTGGCCGCCGCCCTTCATCACCACCACCGCGTCCGGATCCGCCGCCATGGCCGCCTCGTCCACCGCCGGCTTGTAGCCGTGGACGGAGGCCATGGCGTTGGTGGCGCCGGCCAGCCGCAGCATGGCGTCGGCGCTGGTGCCGGTGCCGCCGACGGTGGCGGAGCCGCCGGATGCCGCGAGCACGAACACCGCCTTCGGATGGGTGGGCAGCGCGGTCACGGCGGCCTCCACCGCCGCGAAATCGGCGCGCACCGCATCCGCAAGCGCGCGGCCGCGCGCCTCTTCGCCGACCGCTTTGGCGACCGCGAGAATCTTCTCCACCACCCCATCCGGCGTATGCACTTCGGGGACGATCACCACCGGCACGGAGGCCGCCTTGAGCACGTCGAGGGTGGATTTCGGGCCGGCGCCCTCGATGGCGACGATGAGGGTGGGGCCGGCCGAAAGCACCCCTTCCGGCGACAAAGCGCGGGCATAGCCCACCTGCGGCAAAGCGCGGGCGGCGGCAGGGAACTGGCTGGTCTGGTCCACGGCCACCACTTTGTCGCCGACGCCGAGCGCGAACAGAATCTCGGTGACGGCACCGCCGATGGCGACGATGCGCGCATCGCGTGCCGCGCCCTGCGCCGCCGCCTCCTGGGGCCTGACTTCGCTCGCAGACACCCAGCTGCTGCCAAGCAGCAGCGCGCAGATCAGCGTTGTTGCAGCGTAAAGCGCTACATTCGATCCGTTCCAAACTCGCCTGCAACCAACTGATTCCAGCATGAGACTCATCATCTATTGATTCATTCAAATCTGGAACCGATCTAAACGGCAGATGTATTGGTGCCGTCTTTGGATTAGTTCCTAGGTCGAGCACTATGCATGTTATTTACTTGACCGCAATGCGTCGCCACGATAGCCGAAATAGGGCAGGGCGGTACTCCCTGCGGCGCGCCACGCCCCCCTTTCGGGCGGTAGCCAGCCAGATCATCCGGAATGGAGCGGGTCATGGCGGACGGACCGAGGCGGTCGGCATTTTCTTGTCATCTGCGGGAGCTTCTGCTCACCGGTGCGGCGTCGGTGGCGCTGCTCGCCGGCGCGCCCGATGCCTTCGCTCAGAGCGCGGCGCCCGCTGCCGCCAGCGACGAGATCGCACTCGACACGCTCACCGTCGTCGCGACGCGCTCCGGCGCCGAGCGCGCCGTCGATTCGCTTGGCAGCGGTGAGCGTGGTGGGTCCCGGCGAGCTCGACCAGCTCATGCCCAGCACCACGCAGGACGTGTTCTGGGGCATGCCCGGCACCACGGTGCTGCAGAACGGCAACTCGACCCAGGCATCGATCAACATCCGCGGCCTGCAGGATTTCGGCCGCGTCGCGGTGCTCATCGATGGCGCACGCCAGAACTTCACGCAGCTCGGCCACAATGACGGGGCCGGCTCCTTCTTCCTCGAGCCCGGCCTGCTGGCGGGCGTCGACGTGGTGCGCGGCCCGGTCTCCAACATCTACGGTTCCGGCGCCATCGGCGGCGTGGTCTCCTTCCGCACCAAGGATGCCGACGACCTCATCAAGGCCGGCCAGACCTGGGGCGTCGAGGCGAATGGCGAGTTCGCCGAGAACGGCCCCATGGGCTTCGGATCGCTGTTCGCCGCCGCCAAGGTGGGCCAGAACGTGGACCTGTTCGTCGGCGGCACGGTCCGCAACCGCTCCAACTACGTGGACGGCGACGGCAACGAGGTGCCGGGAACCGGCTTCGAATCCTGGTCGGGCATCGCCAAGGCCACCTTCCGGCCGGCCGACTACCACGAGATCAAGCTGACCGCGCTCGACTACGAGAGCTCCTACACCACCGCCAACGAGTATCCGACCGCGGCCACCACCCAGTATGCGACCGACGTCGCCAACCGCACCGTCACGGCGAGCTACAACTACAACAACCCGAACGACAACCTCTTCAACTGGCGCTCGACCGCCTATTGGAACCAGGTCCAGCAGGATCAGACCAAGGTGGCCGGCGGCTGCAGCAACGTGACCGGCTGCGTGGGCGATCCCCGCAGCTTCACCATCGACACGCTGGGCTTCGACCTGAACAACACGTCCCGCTTCCTGGTCGCCTCCACCAAGCACGCGATCACCGTCGGCGGCGACTTCTTCAAGGACGACGTGAGCAACGTCGACAATTTCGGCTTCGGCGACGGCTACAACCCCTCGGGCGAGCGCACCGTGGGCGGTGCGTTTGCCCAGTGGCAGGCGGACTGGACGCCGTGGCTGCAGACCATCGCCGCTCTGCGCTGGGACAGCTATGACCTCACCAGCGCCACGTCGACGGCACCAGCGGCGACCATGTGTCGCCCAAGTTCACGGTGGGCATCTCGCCCTTCTCCTGGCTGACCTTCTACGGCACCTATGCCGAAGGCTACCGCGCGCCGTCGGTGACCGAGGCCCTGGTGAGCGGCGTCCATCCGCCGGTCAGCATCTTCTTCGATTTCGGCTTCCTGCCGAACCCGGACCTGCGGGCCGAAATCGGCAAGAACAAGGAGCTGGGCGTCAACATCAAGTATGACGACCTCTTCGTGAAGGGCGACAAGCTGCGCGCCAAGGCCAACATCTACCGCAACGATGTTGACGACTACATCAACACCGTGTTCCTGACGGCCGGGGATTCGTCCGCCTGCGCCGCCACCGGCTGGTTCTTCTGCTACCAGTACCAGAACATTGCTGCCGCGCGGCTCGAAGGCTTCGAGTTCGAGAGCATGTATGACACGGGCCTTTGGTTCGCGGGCCTCAATGCCACCGTGTCGCAAGGCGACGACGTCACCAACGACCAGCCGCTCACCACCATCATGCCCAACAATGTCGCGGCCACGCTGGGCACGAGGTTGTTCGATAAGAAGCTGACGCTGGCGGTGCGCTGGCAATGGGTTGCCGCCAAGACCGCCGACGAATTGCCGGACGATCTCACCCCCGCGCAGCTCGACGCCTTGGTCACATCGAGCTTCAACCTCGTGAACCTCTACATGACCTACCAGGCCACGGAATGGATGACGGCGGCCTTCTCGGTGGAGAACCTGCTCAACGAGCAGTACACTCAGTACCAGCAGTATCTCCCCAGCGCCGGCCTCACCTTCAAGGCGGGCCTGCGCATGACGCTCGGCGGCGGGGAGATTGCGGCGGCGACGCCCGCCAAGTACGTCAAATAGTCTCGCCGGTCCGGCGGCACATCATTGGAGTGCAGGAATGTTCATCGCCACCAACCGTTTCAAGGTGAAGCACGGGTCCGAGGCCGAGTTCGAGCGGGTCTGGCGCGAGCGCGACAGCTACATCGCCGCGGTGCCCGGCTTCGTCGCCTTCGATCTGTGCCGCGGCGCGGAGAAGGAGGAATACACCCTCTACATCTCCCACACCGTGTGGGCTTCCAAGGCCGACTTCGAGGCCTGGACCAAGTCGGACGCCTTCCGCCTCGCGCACAAGGATGCCGGCGCGGCGTCAAACCGGGTGAACTATATCGGCGGTCCCGAGTTCGAGGGCTTCGAGTCCGTGCTGTCGCTCGGCCCGAGCGAGAAGGCGGCCTGAAGCCCGGCAATCGCCACGCGATCCCTTCTGCGGGCTCGCCCGCATCGTCATCCTCCACACCGGCTCGTCGTCGCGGCGAGCCGTGTTTGCGTCGGCTCAGGCGGCCGAGGACAGTGCGCCCCGCGCCGTCCGCCGCGCCTCGCGCGTCAGGATCGCATCTGCGTCGAGGCTGCGGATCGGGGTCGACAGATCGCGCGGCACCTCTCCCTCGGCCTGAAGGGCGAGATAGCGCCCGCAGCACACCCTGAGGAACGAGGCGAAATTCTCCACCCGCCCGTGGGCGGCATCCAGCTCGCCGTGCAGCCGCACCAGAAGCTGCGGCAGGCTCATGCCGTCGCGGGCGGCGATCTCGCCGAGCACCCGCCAGTAGAAGTTTTCGAGCCGCACGCTGGTGGCGAAGCCGTTGATCCGCAGCGATCGGAGCCGGGTCTGCCACAGCTCGGGATCGGCCTCGATGAAGAGCTTGCACATGGGCGCCTCCCTGGCCTTGCTGCCGGGTCTGATTGCCGGAGGCGCCGCTGGCGTGCGCCGCTCCGATGGCGCTGTGCGGCGCGGCGGGCGGCGCGGCGGCCCGACGGTGATCGAGGGCACGCTGGTGGCCTCGTCCACCGGGGCACCGTCGAGCTTCCGCACCGGCGAACGGGTGTTCCACATCAAGTTCGGCTACGGCGAGATCACCGGCATTGACGGCAACAAGCTCACCGTGCAGTTCGACAAGGCCGGCGAGAAACGGGTTCTCGAAGCCTTCGTGGACCGGGTCTGAGACGCCGGCAGGTTTGTCGCCGCGGAAATTCTGCGCTACCTAACGATCGGCTTGGCACACTCCTCGCGCCAACCGGCTGGGCGGCGAAGGGGGCGCCGGCGGAACGGAGACCGGGGATCAATACCTCTCACGCATGCGGCATGCCTCGCCGCATGGGGTTGGACACGGATTGACGGCCCTCCTGGTCTCGAACGTCGCATTGCTGCTGGTGGAGATGGTGGCCTATTTCGGCGCCATGCTGGCGCTGTTCCGCGCCCGCGCCACGCTCGGCATCGGCGCCTTCTTCTGCGCCCTCGGCAGCCTCCATTTCATGGAGACCTATCTCGCCGCCAGCTATTACGTGGCGCTGCCGCTCGAGGTGTCGCTCTCGCCCGGCTCGGTGGTGATGTTCGCCGGCAAGCTCGCTTTGCTGCTGCTGGTCTATATCCGCGAGGATGCGGTGGTGGCGCGCCAGCCGATCTACGGGCTGATGCTGGGCAACGCCATTCTCCTGGTGCTGGTGGCGCTGCTGCGCACCCACTACACGACCCCTGCGCCCGGCATGCCCGCCGACCTCGCCTTCATGGACCAGATGGGCGTGCTCATGGCCTGGGGCACCCTGCTGCTGTTCATCGACTGCGTGGTGCTGATCCTGCTCTATGAGCGCCTGTCCCGCCTGTTCCGGGGGCGGCTGGTGCCGACCATCTGGACGGCGCTGGCTGTGGTGCTGACCTTCGACCAGCTGGCCTTCTTCACGGTGCTGAACCTGTCGCTCGGCGTGCCACTCTCGGCCGGCATCGGCGGCTGGATCGGCAAGCTGGCCGCCGCCGCGGTCTATGCCGGCCTGCTGGCGCTCTACCTCTCGCGCTTCGAGCACCGACGGGACGAACCGAGCCCGCGCCTCGCCGACGTCTTCGACACCCTCACCTACCGCCAGAAGTACGAGAAGCTGGAGATCGCCTCGCGCCACGACGCGCTGACCCAGGTGCTGCACCGGGGCCAGTTCGAGCCGCTGGGCCGCGACCTCATCGCCGTCGCCGGCACCAGCGGCCAGCCGCTGAGCCTGCTCCTGGTGGACGTGGACGGCTTCAAGGAGGTGAACGACGGCCACGGCCACCCGGTGGGCGACGAGGTGCTGCGCCGGCTCGCCGGGGCGCTCAAGGAGGGCCTGCGGCGCGGCGACTATGTGGTGCGCTATGGCGGCGACGAATTCGCCATCTTCACCCCCGGCGTGAACGCGCGTGCGGCGATGCAGATCGCCGCCATGATCCGCCAGCGGGTGGAGGCGGTGCCGCTGCCGGACGGCATCCGGGCGCAGTCGGTCTCCATCGGCATCGCCACCACCCCGGAGGACGGAGCGAGCTTGACGGACCTGCTCGCCACGGCCGACAAGCGGCTCTATGCGGCCAAGGGGGCCGGACGCGACCGCACCGTGGGCGCGTTCGACGCCTGACCGGCCGCGCCCCAGCACCGGACCGCACATGCTCGAAGGCCTGCCCCCCAACGACGCCACCCATGTCATGCGCGTGAGCGCGCCGCGCGAGAAGGCCCGGCGCATCGCCGACCTGATCTCGGAACCTACGATCCGGCCGAGGTGGCGGTGGCCAATTTCGAGGCGCCGGACGGGGAATGGGTGGTGGAGGTGTTCGCCGGCGCCGCTTTCGACCCGGACGACCTGAAGGCGCTGGTCGCCTGCGCCGCCGGCGCGGACCTGGCGGACGCGGTGTCGTTTTCCGAGATCGCCGAGAAGGACTGGGTGGCCGCGAGCCTCGAAGGCCTCGCGCCCGTGGTGGTGGGCCCGTTCATGGTGCACGGCGCCCACGACCGGGGGCGGGTGAAGGGCGCAACCATCGGCATCGAGATCGAGGCGGCGCTCGCCTTCGGCACCGGTCATCACGGCACGACCCAAGGCTGCCTCGCCGCGATCGCGCGCGCGCGCGCGCGCGCGCGCGCATCCTGGACATCGGCACGGG
>NZ_JBNFNU010000246.1:0-6519 GCF_057364445.1 Xanthobacter sp. BG11Y11_SDJG | reverse complement strand
CCTCCGCCGCCAAGCGAGCGGCATCCCTCTCCGACGGGGAGAGGGCAGGGTGAGGGGGAAGGGACGCCGGGGGGCTGGGAGCGCCGGGGCAATCCGGGCGGGGGGAGGACCCTTCACCCGATCCCTCTCCCCGGCGGGAGCAGGGGGAGGCGGGGGCGCCGGCGCCGTGCCTACATTCGTTGTGCATAGAGCCCGAGCCGGACTCCCTCTCCCGCTTGCGGGGGAGGGCTGGGGAGGGGGCATCGGGCGAGGGCTGGGGAAGGGGCATGCTGGGTGAGGGGAGCACCGATCGCGAGGGGAGCGCCCGATGGCTGTCCGTCGCCCCGCCGGGGCTTTCCCCCACCCTTCCCTCCCCCGCACGCGGGGGGAGGGTTCGCGCCGCTCCGGGTCGCAGCCGCCCGATTCTAGGCCGGTGCCCGCCCGGGCTCTCCGGCCCCTCGGCCGCCCGCGCTCACCACTTGCCGGTGTTCGGCATGGAGGCCCAGGGCTCGGCCGGCGGCTTGGGGCCGCCTTTGTTCAGCAGCTCCACCGAGATGTTGTCCGGCGAGCGCACGAAGGCCATGTAGCCGTCGCGCGGCGGGCGGTTGATGGTGACGCCGGAGGCCATCAGGCGCTCGCAGGTGGCGTAGATGTCTTCCACCTCGAAGGCGAGATGGCCGAAATTGCGGCCCTCGTCATAGGGCTCCGGGTCCCAATTGTGGGTCAGCTCGATCTCGGCCACGCCCTCCTGGCCGGGCGGGGCGAGGAAGATCAGCGTGTAGCGTCCCTGCGGCACGTCCTTGCGGCGGACCTCCTTGAGCCCCAGCTTGTTGCAGTAGAAGTCCAGCGACTGGTCGACGTCGGTCACGCGGACCATGGTGTGCAGAAAGCGCATGGCGAGCCTCTTCGCTGTGGGCGCGACGGGAGGCCGGCGGGGAGCCGGCGGAGCGAACGTATGATCTTCGAGCGCGATCTCAAGGGTGCGCAGGCGCGCCTCGGCGAACTTCTCGACGCGGCGCGGCATGCGGTCGCCTTCACCGGCGCCGGCATCTCCACCGAATGCGGCATTCCGGACTTCCGCTCCCCCGGCGGCCTGTGGAGCCAGAACAAGCCCATCCCCTTCGACGTGTTCGTCGCCCACAAGGCGGCGCGCAACGAGGCCTGGCGCCGCCGCTTCGCCATGGAGGAGGCATTCGGCGGCGCCAAGCCCGGGCGCGGCCACCGGGCGTTGGCGCGGCTCTTGTCGGCCGGGCGGCTTGCCGGCGTCATCACCCAGAACATCGACGGCCTGCACCAGGCCTCCGGCGTGCCGGACGCGCACCTCGTGGAGCTGCACGGCAACGGCACCTATGCCACCTGCCTCGAATGCGGCACGCGCTACGAACTCGATTGGGTGCGCCACCGCTTCGAGGCTTCGGGCGGCCTCGCGCCCGATTGCGAGGCGTGCGGCGGGCCGGTGAAGTCGGCCACCATCTCGTTCGGCCAGGCCATGCCGGAGCGGGAGATGGCGCGCGCCGCCGCGCTCGCCCGCGCCGCCGATCTGTTCATCGTCGTCGGCTCCTCGCTGGTGGTCTATCCGGCCGCCGGTTTCCCGCTGGAGGCCAAGCGCGCGGGTGCGAAGCTCGTGATCCTCAACCGCGAGCCCACCGATTTCGACGCCATCGCAGACATGGTCTCGCGTTCCGAGATCGGCGACGTGCTCGGTCCTTTCGCTGACGATGCGTGAAGAGGGTGGGCGAACCGTCGCCGACTTGCTATCGTAGGACGCTCACGCGGAATCGAGCGGCCGCGCGCGTTTGGGCACGCGGCCACCAGCCAGCGCGCAAGCTGGTCGGGCAGGGCGTTCTCTACCTTTAAGTGAGAGGGCGGTTCACCGGCCAGATTGAGCCAATGTGATCGGATCGCGCTCCGGGTCGGGGGGGATATGGGGTCGGACGGACTGGGGGTGGTCCCGCTCATCGACGGAGCCACCGAAGACGGCACGAGCGACGGCACCGAGGCCCCTGTGGGGCTGGTGGAGATTGCCGGCGCCATCAAATGGTTCGACGCCTCCAAGGGCTACGGCTTCATCGTGCCCGACGGCGGCGGGCCGGACGTGCTCGTCCATGTGACCTGCCTGCGCCGTGACGGTTTCCAGACCGCCATCGAGGGCGCGCGCGTGGTGTGCGAGGCGGTGCGCCGCGCCAAGGGCTTCCAGGCCTTCCGCGTGCTCTCGCTGGACCTGTCCACGGCCGTGCCGAGCCCGCCGCCGCCCAGCCGGGCGCGCGAGCTGGTGGAGCCCAAGGGCGGCTTCGAGCGCGCCACGGTGAAGTGGTTCAACCGCCTGCGCGGCTTCGGCTTCCTCACCCAGGGCGAAGGCACGCCGGACATCTTCGTGCACATGGAGACGCTGCGCCGCCACGGCCTCACCGAGCTGCGGCCCGGCCAGAGTGTTCTGGTGCGCTACGGCGACGGCTCCAAGGGCCTCATGGCCGCCGAGGTGAAGGCGGACGGCGACGGCTCGGCCGGACACTGACGTCTGTCCCCGTCGCCCCGCGGGCGGGGCTGCGCGGGACGGCCGGCGCGGCAGGGGGCGGCCGGGTCGCCGCTCATGTTGTCGCCACCATCCCGAAGGCCTATGAGGGACCGCGCGCCGCGCTCCGGCGCTTCCCTGGCCGAGGGTTCTCCACGATGCTCCGCCTCCGCGCCTTTGTCCTTCTGTTTGCGCTTGGGCTTCTCGCGCCGCTCGCTCCGCTTCACGCGCAGCCGGCACCCGAGACGGGCGCCGCCGCCATGGACCGGCAGGCGCTGGAGATCGCCACCGCCAAGGGGGTCCTGGTGTTCGAGGTGGAACTCGCCGCCACCGATGCCCAGCGTGCCAGGGGCCTGATGTTCCGCGACACGCTCGGCGACCGGCGCGGCATGCTGTTCGACTTCAAGGTGGATCAGCCGGTCGCCATGTGGATGAAGAACACCAAGATCCCCCTCGACATGCTGTTCATCCGCGCCGACGGCACCATCGCCCGGATCGCGGCGATGACCACGCCGTTCTCCGAGCAGACCATCTCGTCCGGCGAGCCGGTGCGGGCGGTGCTGGAGATCGACGGCGGCGCCGCCCGCCGCCTCGGCATCGCCGCCGGCGACAAGGTGGCGCACCCGATGTTCGGGAGGCGGTGAGGGGGACCTGCAGCCCCGCCTGCCGGCTCGGGCAGCCCGCCGCTCAGTGCGCGCCCACGCCGGCGCCGTCTGGAGGCGGCATGAGGAAGCCGGGGGCGGTGGTGTCGATGGGGCTGCCGATCTTGTCCCGCCACAGCTCTGGGTGCTTGGTCGCGATCGCGAATACATACACCGAAGTGCGCGGGCTGGTGGTCCAGGATAAGTGGACGTCTTCATCCCATTGCGCTCGAACAGCTTGGCCACCGCCTGGGGCGAGAAGCGCCAGTAGTCGCCATAATTGGCGTGCAGGCGCTGGAGCCAGGGCACCACGAGCATCACAGTGTCCGAGCTCATCTCGCATAAGTGGTCGAAGGCGGTGCGGAACTCGAAGATGTGCTCCAGCGTGGTGTGGTTGAACACAACCTGGAAGCGGTTGCGCAGTTGCTCTGGCAAGGGTTTCTCGAGATCGAGCAGGAACTCGTTCTCCGCGCCCTGGATCACGCCCTGGTCGGTCCCGTAATTGGAGATGTAGTAGGAGGCGCAGGAGCCGAAGTAGCTCTTGTATGTGCGCCCCTCCTTGTCCTTGTCCTCCCAGGCGCTCACGTTAATGACGTCGCCCGTGTAGAGGTCGGCGAACTTGGCGATCTCCCGGTTCGACCACACTCGCGCCTCCCGGAAGTGCCGATCGTGGTAGGACTTCACTCCCAAGAGCCGCATGGACTTCTGCAAGACCTTCTTCATGGAATCCTCGACGGGATTGAACAGGGAATTTCGAAGGGTCGGTCGGCGGCGCCGCGGTTCAGGCGAACTCCGCGAGCATCCTCTTGGCACGGACGTCGTAGGAATAGGTGGAACGCAGCGTCTCAAGCGCCTCCCGCGCCAGGGCGGCGCGCAGTGCGCCATCGCCGATGAGCCGCTCGATGGCGCGCACCCAAGCGTCGATGTCCGCCGGCGGTGCCAGCAGCGCGTTGACCCCGTCGGTGAGGATCTCGCGAAGCACCGGAAGATCGCTGCACACGATCGGCTTGCCCGCCGCCATGTATTCGAAAATCTTCAGCGGGGAGAAGGAACTCGAGATGTCCACTCCGGCGAAGTCGCTGGAGCCCACCTGATACGGCGCCAGTGTGATGTCGAACTGGCGCAGCCGCCGCATGGCCTGGACGTGGGGCAGGATGCCGTGGAGCTGAATGTTCGCCGGGGCGCCCTCGGCGAGGCCGCCCGCGCGGCCGATGATCTCGAACCTAAGCCCGGGCAGGCGCTCGGCGAGACCGCGGATGATCTCCTCGCCCTTGCCGGGATAGAGATGGCCTACATAACCGACGCTGGCCGGCGGATGGTCCTCGGCGCCAATTTGCGCGCTTTCCATGTCCACGTCGCGCCGAGGGGGACGATGACGAAGCGTCCGTCATTCTCCACCCGGTAGGTGGAAAGGAGCTGGGCGTGCAGCGAATTGGAGATGGAGATAAAGCGCTTGAGGTGCGGGCTCTTCACAACCTGTCCAAGCATTTTCTTCTGCGCCGCCTTGCGCGGCAGCACGTGCATCTCGTAGGCGAACGGCCGTCCCAGCAGGCCGGCGATGTAGGCGACTGAGATGTCTCGGGTGAAGACGAAAGAGCGGCGACGCAGGATATGGTAGGCGGCGAAGGCGCGAAACGTCGTTGAGCCGACAAACCGCGTCTCCGGCACGGTGATGCGCGTGATGGGGAAGGCGTTGACCACGCCGTAGTCGCGGAAGATGTCGGCGGTCGAGCCCTCGCCCTTGGCAGCGAACAGGGAGATGTCGCACCCCTCCTTCTTGAAGGCGTTGCAGGTGCGCACGACGTTGACCGAATTGGCCCGCGTCGAGGGAATGGGGGCCGAGTGGTAATAGTCGATCTTCATCTGGTTGTTCCCTCGGGACGTAACGGCACGGTCCGCCAGCCATTCTAAGGATCGGGTCGTCGCCGAGGTCCGCGGCCGACTTTCCCAGCCAGGTCGCCCCGGCCTTGGGCGGCCGCTCTCCTTGCGGCGGACGTGCGACCCCCGCAAGGAGAGCGGGTCATCCCGTGATGGCACCGGCGGGGACTCCGGGCGCCCCGCCGAGGCCGGCTCAGGGGACGACGGAATTGTCGGCGAGCGTGACCTCGCTCTGAACGCCCGGATCCACCTTGAAGGCGGTCGCCCCGCGCGAGATGTGCTTGACCACGTTGGCGAGGATGGTGACGGCGAAGACCGATTTGCCCTCGCCCTCCTTCACCACGATGCCCCCGCATACCGGGCAGCGCTGGTTGAGCATGGGCGAGAAGCTTACCGTGTTGCGCGTGATGAGCACGCCGTCCACCGGAGAGGTGCGGTGGCGCGGGGCGGGGAAGATCAGGATTCCGGCGCGCAGCGCCTGCGTGACCTGGTTGTTGGAGATCATCACGCGCTTGCCGCCGATGGTGGTGATCCCGCGCGTGCGCGACCCAGCGCAGGTGTTGGAATCGATCACCACGTTCTCCACCGGCGGGTAGATGTCGCGCTGGTAGGAGACAACTGATATGCAGTCATCCCCAGTATCGCGCACGGTGTTCTGGCGCACAGTAATGCCGTTCGACCCGTGAACGATGTGGATGCCGTCGCTTTGGGTGCGCGAGACCGTGTTGCCGACGATAGCGACGTTGCGCGCCCCATAGAGCCGCAGGGCGCCCCGGCCGGCACCATCGAAGGTGTTGTCGGCGATGATCACGTCCGCAATGCGGTCGAGCACGATGCGGCTGGCGCGGGTCTTATAGGACTTGCCGTCGCTCACGTTCGAGAACTTGCGCGGGAAGGAGGTTCCCCCCGAGGCCTCGAACTCTTTGCGCCACTGATTTTGGGCGTCCTCGGTCCCGGTGAAGTTGAAGCCCACCACGCCGGTGCGGTCCGCCTGCACCATGATGGCCGCCTCGCGCGCGTCCTCGGCGTGGAGTCGGGCGCCGACGCCGCACAGCAGCGTGCCAGGCGCCTTCAGGTAGAGGGCGCCGCGATAGGTGAAGGCGCCGCCCTGGGTCTCGGGCTGGAAGTAGAGCACCGTGGCGCCGCTTGCCTGGCCGGCGGCTTCGAACACGCCCGTGAGCCCGGGGGTGCCCGGCGCGGCATCCTTCAACGCTGCGGCAACGTCCACCACGCGGAAATCGGTGCCGCCGATGGTGGCGCGAGTGGGCAGGCGGCCCTGCGCGCTCTGGGAGCGCAGATCGGCGCACCCCTTACGGTAGGCCGCGAGGGACGTCTCGTAATCCACGGCACCGGTGGCCGGGTCCATGGGTGGGCCGGCGGGCTTGGCCTGAACTGGGCCGGACTGGGCGGGCGCCGGCCTGGAGAGCGCCCCTTGGGCGTGGGCCGTCCCCGCGGAGACGGGCACCGCCACGGCCAGGGCGTACAGCAGGCGCCAGGCTGGCGCAAGGC
>NZ_JBNFNU010000245.1:0-6519 GCF_057364445.1 Xanthobacter sp. BG11Y11_SDJG | reverse complement strand
CGGGAAGCCCACGGCGGCGGCGCGGGCCAAAAGGTCCTGGCCTGCCTCGTCCGGCAGCCGTCCCGATCCCGGCAGCACCGGGACGCCCGCCTCTTCCGCCCGCGCCCGGCGCGCCCCTTGTCGCCCATTTCGGCGATGATGGTGTCGGCCGGACCCACGAAGACCAAGCCGGCTTCCGCGACCTGTCGCGCGAAGCCGGCGTTCTCCGACAGGAAGCCGTAGCCGGGATGGATCGCGTCCGCGCCGGTGGCGCGCGCGGCGGAAAGGATGGCCTCGGCATGGAGATAGCTCTGCCGCGCCGGGGCCGGGCCGATGCGCACCGCCGCGTCCGCCATCTCCACATGCAGCGCGTCGCGGTCGGCATCGGAATAGACTGCGATGCTGCGCAGCCCGAGGCTGCGGCAGGCGCGCGCGATCCGGCAGGCGATCTCGCCGCGATTGGCGATAAGGACGCTCTTCATCGACCCTTTCCCGATCTGTCGGACGTGTGGCGCAGGCACGATGCGGGACGCTGCGGCTAGCGGGGAAAGGCGAGCGTGGCGGTGCCCTGGAACACGCGCCGCCCGTCCGCCTCGCCGACGATGGCGACGTCGCAGCAGGGCGCGCCTCCCGCATGCCCTTCGTCGTCACTTCGACGCTCATGACCACCACGTCCCCCGGCCGCACCGGGTTGAGGAAGCGGCCCTCGATGTCGCGCACGAACGCGCCGGGACCGCCGAACGCACAAACGCTGCGCCCGGCGATGGCCATGGTGAGCATGCCGTGGGCGATGACGCCGCCGAGCCCGGCCTCCTGCGCGTAGGCCTGGTCGTAATGGATGCGGTTGAAGTCGCCGGAGGCGCCCGCATACATCACCAACTGGCGGGTGGTGATGGGATCGCTCGCAAGCGTGTCCTTGTCCCCCACCGCCAGTTCGTCGAAGCGCCCCGTCGCCACGCCTTCGCCCTCAGCGCTGGAGGGTGGAATCGAAGGTTTCGTTCAGCACCGCCTGGCCGACGATCTGCGCGGTCCGGTCGTGCCCGGCATGGAGCACATGGGTCTCCAGGTCGCGCAGATAGCGGGCCAGCGGATATTCGTCGAACAGCGCCGTCGAGCCCACCGCGTGGATCAGCTTGTGGGACAGCTCGAAGGCGACGTGCGCCGCCGTGGACTTGGCGCTCATGGAGAGCAGCTCCGCCTCCACCACCGAGCGGGTCTTGAAGGCGCGGATGGCGTCGTGGAACAGCGCGCCGGCCGCATCGAGGGCGATGCGCATCTCGCCCATGCGCATCTGGATCAGCTCCGCCTTGCCGCGGCCGCGCTCGATCAGATACTGGCGGCACCATTCGTACATGCCCTCGGTGGTGCCGAGATAATTGGCGGTGAAGCCGAGATGGAACCGGCCCTGCCAGCGGCCGCGCGGATAGGCGCCGGGCTCGCCCAGAACGTGGCTGTCCGGAATGAACACGTTGTCGAGCGTGATGATCGGGCTCGCCGCGGCGCGCATGCCGTTCGGCCGGTACCAGTCGTTGTCGATGGTCACGCCGTCCATGCCGGGCTCGACAATGAGCATCTGATGGTTGTCGAGATAGTTGTTCACGCCCTCGATGGCCGCGAAGATGATGGCAAAGCTCATCATCGGCCCGTTGGTGGCGTAGTTCTTCTCGCCGTTCAGGATGAAGCCGCCGTCCACCCGCTTGGCGGAGGTGTTCATCATGTACATGTGCTTGCGCTTGGCTTCGGAACCGACGAAGCCGGTGAGCGTCGGGCGCGCGAACATGGGCTTGATGAAGCGCTCGCGCTGCTCCGGCGTGCCGAGGTCGTTCACCGCCCAGGCGGTGTGGTTCTGCACCTGGTAGCAGTGGGCGGTGGAGCTGCAGCCGCGGGCGATCACGCGCAGCGCCTGGAGATAGGTGGAGGGATCGTTGGTGGTGAGGTTCGAGCCCTTGCCGCCCATCTCCTTGGGCAGGGTCGTGGTCAGCCAGCCGCGGGCGAAGAGCGCCTCGATGTTCTCGCGCGGCATGTCGCAATGGGCGTCATAGCGCGCGCCGCGCGGGCGGAACTCGCCGATGGCAAGCGCCTCCAGCTCCTTGATGTCGTCGCGCTCCAGCGCCTCGACGGGATCGATCATCGTCTCCTCCACTTCGTTCTGTTTTTTCTTGGCTGTTGGCACTGCCGCGGCCTCAGCCGCGCCGCGTCTCGGGGCCGCCGCTGGCATAGACCACCTGGCCGTTGACGAAGCCTGCCTCGTCCGAGCACAGGAAGCAGACGAGGTTCGCCACGTCGCGCGGCACGCCCACGCGGCCGATGGCGATGGTCTTGGCCCGCATCTGGCGGTAGGCCTCGGGCTCGTGGCCGAGCCGGCGGGCGGTGAGCTGCGTCATCTCGGTGTCGATGAAGCCGGGCGCCACCGCGTTCACATTGATGTTGAAGCGACCGAGTTCCAAAGCGAGCGTGCGGGTGAAGCCCTGGAGGCCGGCCTTGGCGGTGGAATAGTTCACCTGCCCGCGATTGCCGAGGGCGGAGGTGGAGGAGATGTTGCAGATCTTGCCGTAGTTCTGCGGCACCATGTGGCGCTGGGCGGCGCGGGTGCACAGGAAGGCGCCGCGCAGATGGACCCCCATGACGAGGTCCCATTCCTCGTCCTCCATCTTGTGGATCAGGTTGTCGCGGGTGACGCCGGCATTGTTCACCAGCACGTCGATGCCGCCGAGCCGCTGCGCCACCTCCTCGACCATCGCGTCCACGCGCGCGCGAACCGAGACGTCGCAGGCGATGCCCACCGCCTGGGTGCCGTAGGCGGCGGCGATCTCCGCGGCCGTCGCCTCGGCTGCGGCCGCGTCGAGATCGATCACCGCCACCGCAGCGCCGTCCTCGGCGAATCGTTCCGCCGTCGCCCGGCCGATGCCGCGCGCCGAGCCGGTGACGATCACCCGTCGGCCGGAAAAGCGCTTCTCCCCCATCGCGAACCTCTCCCGTCGGACGCTGCTCTGCCGTCGGCGGATGCGGCGTCTCCTTATTGTTGGGCTATTCTGATCACGTTCAAATTAGATTGTCACCAACAATATGGTCATAATGTACGCAATTGATGCTGCGTGATGGTAACAATCTCGCCGGGCCGTGCCGACTGTTCCAGCGGCCCTTCGCTCACGCCGACGCCGGCTGGGCCGGTGCCGGCTCGGCGCGCCCCAGGCGCTCCAGCGCCTCGGCGCGCAGCTTGAACTTCTGCACCTTGCCGGTGCCGGAGGTCAGCGGCAGCGCGTCGGTGAGGAACACCCGGGCCGGCATCTTGTAGGCGGCGATCTTCGGCCTCAGATAGCCGAGCAGGTCGTCCTCCTGCGCCGTCTCGCCGGCGGCAGGAACCACGAAGGCGATGCCCACTTCCCCATGCCGGTCGTCCGGCACGCCGACGATGGCGCATGTCTCCACCGCCGGATGGCGCTGCAGCACATATTCCACCTCGGCCGGCGAGACGTTGAAGCCGCGCGACTTGTAGGTGTCGCCCAGGCGCCCGAGCAGCGTCACGCGGCCGGTCTCGTCCTGGCGCCCCCAGTCGCCGGTGCGCAGCCAGCCGTCGGGCGTGAGGGCGCGGGCGGTCTCCTCGGGCTTCTTGTAGTAGCCGAGCATGATGGAATAGCCGCGCACCCAGATCTCGCCCGGCTCGCCCGCCGGCATGGGGGCGAGCGTCGCGGGGTCCATGATGGCCACCTCCAGATCGGGCAGCGGCCAGCCCTGGGTGGCGTGCCGCACATCGCGCGGATCGTCCCAGCGGTTGCGGGTGACGACCGTGGTGGTCTCGGTCATGCCGTAGCCGGTGATGGTGCCGGGCACGCCCAGCTCGTCCTCCACCTGGGCGAGGATGTCCGGGTCGATGCTGAGGGTATAAGCGAGGCGCAGGGACGACGTGTCGGTGCTGCGGAAATCCTTGTGCGCCAGGAGCTGGCGCAGGATCGGCGGCAGCACGTGCATGCCCGTCACCTTCTCCTGCGCGATCGCGGCGAGGCAGGCGCCGGCGTCGAACTGCTCACCCAGCACCACCTTGGCGCCGCGCACCCAATAGGGGGCGATGCCGTTCATGGTGGCCATGGAGCCGAACATGGGGATGGCGAGATAAAGGCAGTCGTCGGCGGTCAGGTCGACGCGGATGCCGATGTCCCAGGCCTTGCGCCACAGGCAATGGGAGATCATCGCCCCCTTCGGCAGCGCCGTCGTGCCGGAGCTGTAGGAGATGATGGCGGGGGAGGCGGGATCGCTCGCCAGTTCCGGCAGGTCCCGCTCAATCTGGCCAAGTCCGGTCCAGGTGACGGCCCCGGCATAGCCGCGATTCGTCGCCTCGCAGACGATGACGAAATCCAGCATCGGCAGAGCCGCGCCGGCAAGGGCGCCGGGCGCGCCGTCGCGCAGGTTCGGGCACAGTTCGGCGAGCGTGGTGAGGAAGTCCGGCCCGTCCCCCGCATCGGCCACGATTACCGCCCGGCAGTCCGACTGGCCAAGCTGGTAGGCGATCTCGTCGCGCCGCAGGCGGGTGTTCAGCATCACGCAGACCAGCCCCATCTGCGCCGCGCCGAGCCAGGACCAGACGAATTCCGGCCGTTCGGCATCAAGATCCCGACCTTGTCGCCCGCCGTCAGTCCCAGCGCGGCGAAGCGCCGGGACGCCGCGTCCGCCTCCCGGCGCAGATCGGCGAAGGAGAAGCGCTGGTCGCGGAACACCAGGGCATCGCGCGCGCCGAAAAGCTCCTCCAGCAGCGCCAGAGCCTGCGCATAGGTGGCATCGCGGAACGGATTGCTCATTGTTGTTTCCTTCCCTTCTGTCGGCGCGGTGCGCGCACACCGGCGGCGCGCCGATTGCTTGGTCCTGAGCAAAGCGCCATGGCGTCGCCCGGGGCGGCCTGGGGTTGAGCGCGAAGCGGCGCCATTCTTCCGGGGCAAAGCGCGCACCCGCAGCGGCCTCGGCGGGGCCTGCTCTCTCCGGAACATCCCTGTATCAATGTAGCCGTCAGATAAGTTACATTATCCACCAGATTGATCTTCGACCGGAGAGCCCGAACGCCATGACTGACGCCGCCGGCGCGGGGGTATGGACACCCGACATCTCGAAGTTTGAAGGCCCGCGCTACCTCGCGCTTGCCGGTGCCATCGCCGAGGCCATCGACAGTGGCGAACTGCCGCTCGGTGCCCAGCTGCCGCCGCAGCGCGACCTCGCCGAGCAGCTCGGCGTCACCGTCGGCACGGTGGGCCGCGCCTACAACATCATGAAGAAGCGCCAGCTGGTCTCCGGCGAGGTCGGGCGCGGGACGTTCGTGTGCCGCGGCATCGAGGCGACGATTCCCAACTATTTGCCGGAGCGGATGCCCGGCACCATCGATTTCGCGTGCTACCGCTCGCCCGTCGCGGGCCTCTCCGAAGAACTGGCGAAGGCCATGGCGGCCGCCACCGCGCGGGCCGCGCTCATGCCGGTGCACAAATATCCGCCCGCCGAGGGCCTTTTGACCCACCGCACCGCCGGCGCCCAATGGATCCGCCGCTCCGGCCTCCAGGTGACGCCCGACCGCGTGATCGCCTGCGGCGGCGGCCAGCAGGCGCTGCTGGTGGCGATCAGCGCCACCGTCGGCCCCGGCGAAACGCTGCTGTCCGAGGCGCTCACCTATTCCGGCGTCAACTCCCTCGGCGCGCTGCTCGGTCGCCGCCTCGCGCCGGTCGCCATCGACGCCGAAGGCATCGTTCCCGAGGCGCTGGAGGAGGCGATCGCCGCCACCGGCGGGCGCTGCCTCTATCTCCAGCCCACGGTCCACAATCCCACCGCGGCGATGATGTCCGAGAAGCGCCGCCAGCGCATCGCCGACCTCGCGCGCCGGCACGATCTGGTGCTGATCGAGGACGATGCGGCGATCAGCGGCATGACCGAGCGGCCCTTGCCGATCGCCCATTTCGCGCCGGAGCGCACCATCTACATCAGCTCGTTCGGCAAGAGCATCTCGCCGGCCCTGCGCGTCGCCTACATGGCGAGCCCGCCGGCGCTGTGCGAGCGGCTGGTCCACACCCTCCATGCGCTGATGCTGGCCAATGCGCCGCTGCCGCTGGAGATCGCCGGGGCGATGATCGCCGACGGCTCGGCCGACGCCATCGCCCGCCACAATCTGGCGGAGCTGCGCGCCCGCCACGAGGCGGCGTTGAAGCTGCTGGAGGGCTGGACGGTGTCGAGCCACCCGGCGGCGTTCTTCCAGTGGCTGCATCTGCCGGCCCACTGGCGGGCGGCGGAATTCTGCGATGCGGCCCGTCGCGAGGGGGTCTCGGTGGTGCCATCGGAGAACTTCACCATCGGCGGCGCGACGCCGCCGCGCGCGTTCCGCATCTCCGTCAATCCGGCGCAGAAGACGAGCGTCCTCGCCAAGGGCATCGACATCCTCACCCGCCTCGCCCGCGAGCGGCCGCAGCCGCGCATGGCCGTGGTCTAGGCCGCGCCGGCACGGGCCACGGCGCCGACGCGGGCGCCGGCTCGGCCGGGCGCTCATGCCTCGGGCTCCGGTGCGGCCGCGTG
>NZ_JBNFNU010000244.1:0-6555 GCF_057364445.1 Xanthobacter sp. BG11Y11_SDJG | reverse complement strand
CCGCTGCCAGCCGGGCGTCCCATAGGACGAGGCGGCCGAACGGCTCGGCGCGGTCGAAGCGGCTCTGGCCGTAGCTGTTGCCGCCGTAGCCTCCGCCATAGGAGGAGCCCCCCCAGCCCCACCCCGCCGCGGCTCTCCTCCACCCGCACATGGGCGTCGGGGGCAGCTCGTCGAGGAAGCGGGAGGGCACGGTCGAGTTCCACATGCCGTGGATGCGCCGGTTGGAGGCGAACCAGATGCGGGCCGAGGCGCGGGCGCGGGTGATGCCCACATAAGCGAGCCGCCGCTCCTCCTCAAGCGGCGCCTGCCCTGCTCGTCCAAAGCGCGCTGGTGCGGGAACAGGCCTTCCTCCCAGCCGGGCAGGAACACGGTGTCGAATTCCAGCCCCTTGGCGGAATGCAGGGTCATCACCTGCACCGCGTCCTCGCCGGCGCCGTTCTCCGCGTCCATGACGAGGGAGATATGCTCCAGGAAGCCGGAGAGGTTCTCGAACGGCTCCATGGAGCGCACCAGCTCCTTGAGGTTTTCCAGCCGCCCGGCGGCCTCGGCGGAGCGGTCCTTCTGCCACATCTCGGTGTAGCCGCTCTCGTCCAGCACGATCTCGGCGAGTTCCGTGTGGGAGAGCGTGCGCGCCTGCTCGCGCCAGCGGTCGAACGCCTCGATCAGGCCGCGCATGGTGGCGCGCACCTTGGGTTTGAGCTCCTCGCTCTGGGTAAGCACGCGCGCCGCCTCCTGGAGCGGCACGCCGGCGGCACGGGCGACGTCGTGGATCTGCTTCACCGTGGCATCGCCGATGCCGCGCTTCGGCACGTTGACGATGCGCTCGAAGGCCAGGTCGTCGGCGGTGGAGTTCACGCAGCGCAGATAGGCCAGCGCATCGCGGATTTCCGCCCGCTCGTAGAAGCGCGGGCCGCCGATGACGCGATACGGCATGCCGAGCGTGACGAAGCGGTCCTCGAATTCGCGCATCTGGAACGAGGCGCGCACCAGGATGGCGATCTCGGAGAGCTTGTGGCCGGCGCGCTGGAGCTGTTCGATCTCCTCGCCGACCGCGCGCGCCTCCTCGCCGCTGTCCCACGCGCCGGTGACGGTGACGCGCTCGCCCTCGTCTCCCTCGGAGAACAGGGTCTTGCCGAGCCGCCCCTCATTGTGGGCGATGAGGTGGGCGGCGGAGGCGAGGATGTGGCCGGTGGAGCGGTAGTTGCGCTCCAGGCGGATCACCTTGGCGCCGGGAAAATCGCTCTCGAAGCGCAGGATGTTGTCCACCTCGGCGCCGCGCCAGCCATAGATAGACTGGTCGTCGTCGCCGACGCAGCAGACATTCTTCGAGCCCTGCGCCAGCAGGCGCAGCCACAGATACTGCGCAACGTTGGTGTCCTGATACTCGTCCACCAGCAGATACTTGAATCGCTTGTGGTATTCGGCGAGCACGTCCGGGTTCTCGCGGAACAGGCGGATGCCCTCCAGCAGCAGGTCGCCGAAATCCACCGCGTTCAGCGCCTTGAGGCGCGCCTGGTAGGCGCCATAGAGCATCCCGCCCTTGCCGTTGGCGAACACGGCGCCCTCGCCGGGCGGCACGTCCTTGGGCGAGAGGCCGCGATTCTTCCAGCCGTCGATGGTGGCGGCGAGCAGCCGCGCCGGCCAGCGCTTCTCGTCGATGTTCTCGGCGGCGAGGAGCTGCTTCAAGAGGCGGATCTGGTCGTCCGTGTCGAGGATGGTGAAGCCGCTCTTCAGCCCCACCAGCTCATGGTGGCGCCGCAGGATCCGCACGCCGATGGAATGGAAGGTTCCGAGCCAGGGCATCCCCTCGATCTGGTCGCCCACCATGGCGTGGATGCGGTCCTTCATCTCCCGCGCGGCCTTGTTGGTGAACGTCACCACGAGGATCTGCGAGGGGAAGGCGCGGCCGGAGGCGAGGATATGGGCGACGCGGGCGGTGAGCACGCGGGTCTTGCCGGTGCCGGCGCGGCCAGAACCAGCAGCGGGCCGTCCAGCGTCTCCACCGCCTCGCGCTGCTCCGGATTGAGACCGGCGAGATAGGTCGCCGCGGGTGCCGCAGGCGTCATGGCGGCGCGCGCCCGCGCGGCGATGCCGCCGGGCTTCAGGCCGGGGAAGCTCGGGCGCGGCTCGGGCCGGCGCGGATGGGGAGGCGATGGTCAAAGGGGCAGGGTCTCGGGCCAAATGATCTCTTGCAGAACAAAATGGCACCGAGACGGCTCAATTGCGAGCTTGGCGGTGGATTTCGCCGGGCCGCGCGGCAGGCTTCCCCTCAGGGCGTCACTTCAGCAGCTCCATGGTGCCCTCGCGGCGCCAGGTGCGGGCTCGCAGCCGGGGCGCCAGCGCCCAGGACAGCGGCAGCGACAGGAGCGTGGTGCCCACCACCAGCCACGGCATGAGCGCCATCGCCTCCTGCGACAAAGGCGACAGCAGCAGAAACAGCGTTGCGGCGAAGAACAGCACCGCCTGGATCATCATGAACAGCATGGCGGCGATCTGGAGACGGATCGACATGGCGCTCTCCCTTCCAGGAAACAGGTCTGAAAGGGCAACACGGCGCGGGCGGTTCAGGTTCCGGCGCGCCGGTCAGGCGGGCGGCGCCTCCGGCGCCAGATGCACCACGTAGAACTTGCGCACCGGCGTCACGCTCTTCCAGGTGCCGGTGAAGCCCGCCGGGATCACGAACGAGGCGCCGGCCTCGTAGGTCTCGGTGTGGCCGGAGGCGTCGGTCAGCTCCACCGTGCCTTCGAGCAGCACGCAGAACTCGTCCTCCTCATAGTTCACGGCGATCTCAGTGGCCTGCGAGGCCCAGAAGCCGGCGGAGAAGGCGCCGGTCCGGTCCTGGTACCATTCATGGACCGTGGTGGCGGCGGCGGGGTCCACCTGAGGCCGGGGGTCGAAGCGGATGGAACGGAGCGTCATGGCAGGCCCCTCCTGGCCCGGGCGCCAAGGGGCGCGCGCATCGTCGGCCATCCTTCCCCCAGCGCCTGGATGAGGGCAAGGCGAGGAGTAATATTTTCGTATTGACTTAATTAAGTGAATCAGAAAATATAGGCCCATGGACAGCTTCGCAGCCCTTTCCGATCCCACCCGCCGCGCCATCGTCGAACGCCTCGCCCAAGGCGAGATGGCGGCGGGAGACATCGTCGCCGCGTTCTCCCGGAGCGCGCCGGCCATCTCCCAGCACCTGAAGACCCTGCGCCAGGCGGGGCTGGTGCGGGTGCGCGGCGAAGGGCAGCGGCGCATCTACAGCCTCGATCCCGGCGGCCTCGACGGGATGGAGGAATGGATCGCCCGCACGCGGCGGTTCTGGAGCACGCGCCTCGACGATCTCGCGGCCGCCCTCGACGCACCGGACGACACATCCGACGACACGGAGACGAATCCATGAGCAGCACCGCCTATGCCCGCGCCGCCGCGGCCGGCCCCTGACACCGCCGCCGACGCCATCCAAGCCGCCGAAGCGCCCATGGGCGTCGTCACCGAGGCGGGCGCCGTGCGCTTCGAGCGGCGCCTGAAGGGCCCGCTGGCGCGGGTCTGGAGCCACCTCACCCAATCGGACCTGCGCGCGAAATGGCTCGCCGCCGGCACCATGGAGCCGTTCGTGGGCGGAGCGATCGCGCTCACCTTCGAGAACGATCGGCTGGGCGATCCGCCGGTCCCCGCCACCGGCTCCTATGCCTGCCACGGCGGCACGCAGCATCTTGAGGGCCGCGTCACCGCCTGGGAGCCGGAGCGCCGGCTCGGCTTCACCTTCGGGCTCGACAAGGAGGGCCGCCCCGCCTCCGAGGTGCTGATCGAGCTGACGCTTGAGGGCGACCATGTGCGCATGGTGCTGACCCATCGCTGCCTCGCCGACCGCGCCGCCATGCTCAGCGTCTCCGGCGGCTGGCACGCCCATCTGCACCTGCTCGCCGAGGTGCTGGCGGGGACGCCCCGCTCCGCCTTCTGGAGCGTGCTCGACCCGCTGGCCAAGGCCTATGACGCGCGCCTGCCCGGCTGAGGCGCGCCCCGCACCCCGGCGATCAGCACCGCGCCGAGGGTGAAGAAGGCGACCAGCACCGCCACGCCGGCCCGCTGGCTGGCGGTGAGCGCCGTCACCACCGCCACCGAGGTGGGCGCGGCGAACGAGGTGATCTTCCCCGAGAGGGCGAACAGCCCGAAGCATTCGGAGAGGTTCTCCGTCGGCGCGAGGCGGACCAGCAGGGTGCGCGAGGCCGCCTGGAGCGGCCCCGCCACCAGGCCGATGAACAGGCCGATGCCCACATAGGCCTTCTCCGGCCAGGTGGCGAACAGGCCCTCGGCGGGCGCCGTGGGCACGAGGCCGAAGAGGAGCGCATCCTTCTCCAGCGAGAGGATGCCGATGGCGGCCAGGATCAGCACCACGAGCGCGCCGAGGATCACGGCGCGCGCGCCGAACGCATCGTCAAGCCGCCCGCCGGCGAACGCGCCGAGCGTGCCGGTGACGGTGAGCAGGATGCCGAAGATGCCGATCTCGATGGAGCCCCAGCCGAACGTGCCCGCCGCATAGATGCCGCCGAAGGCGAACAGCGCCACGAGGCCGTCCGCATAGACCATGTTGGCGAGGAGGAAGCGCGCGAGTGCCGGGCGCGCCTTCAGCTTCGGCAGCATGGCGCGCATCTCCGCCACCGCGGTCCGCATGGCCGCCTTGAGCGGCATCGCCTTCGGCGCATCCGGCACGAACAGGAACATGGGCGCCACCAGCACCAGGAACCACAGCGCCGTGAACGGCCCCGCGAAGCGGTCGCCCTCGCGCGCCGCGGCGTCGAGCCCAAGCGCCGGCGGCAGACCCAGCAGCGTGAGGCCGGTGGACGGCTGGGTGGAGAAGAAGGCGAGCATCAGCGCCAGCGAGACCAGGCCGCCGAAATAGCCCGCCGCCCATCCCGTGCCCGAGAGCCGGCCGAGCCGCTCCGGCGGCACCAAGGTCGGCATGATGGAATTGTTGAACACGGTGGCGAACTCGGCACCGATGGTACCGATGGCGAAGGCGGCGAGGATCAGGGGGATGCGGGCCCCGTTGCCCGGCTCCGCGAACCAGAGCAGCGACGACCCCAGCACCAGCATGGCGCCGAACGCCGCGATCCACGGCTTGCGCCGGCCGGCTGCATCCGCCACCGCGCCGAGGAAGGGCGAGCACAAGGCAATCACCAGCCCCGCCGCGCCGGTGGCGAAGCCCCACAGCGCCTGACCCTGCGCCGGCGTCGCCGCCACGGCGGAGGCGAAATAGGGGGCGAAGATGAAGGTGGTGATGAGCGTGAAATAGGGCTGGCAGGCGGGATCGAACAGGATCCAGCCCACCACTGCGCGGGTGGGCGCGCCGGCGGGCGTTGCGGTCTGCGGCTGAAGGGGCGGCGTCGCGGGCTCGTGCATGGCGCGACAGTGCGCCGGGCGCAGCCAAACGAAAAGCGCCGGCGCGAAACGACCGTCTTATCCCCTTGCCCTTGCGACGCTTGACGGAGGGCCGCGCTTGCGCTTCCTCAGGCGCTGGCGCGGCCTGTCGCGCCGACGGCGCGGAGCGCGCGGGAGGCCGATATGGTCGGACATCGGGGGCGGGTTTTCGGCGGTCTCGTTGCGGGCGCAATACTGCTCGCGGACACCGGGCTGGCGCAGGCGAAGCAGACCGCGACGCCGTTCCGCACGGTTGGCCAATGGCGCATCGAAACCGTCTATGACGACGGCAAGCTCACTTTGTGCCGCGCGGTCACCGGCGCCGGCGCCAACCAGGCCAACGTCATCAAGTATCCGAACCAGCGCTGGGCCATCAGCGTGCCGGACATGAACTTCCCGCAGGGCACCAAGCTCTCGGGCATGCTGGAGATCGGCCGCGCCTCGCAGCCCATCTCCACCGTCGCGCAGGCGCCAGGCCTGCGCGAGCGCTTCTTCCTGGACCCCGGCACCTTCGAGGCCATGAAGCAGGGCGGGCGCATGTCGGTGACGCTCGGCGGCAAGACCGTCGCTTGGCAGATGAACGATGCCGGCCAGGCCACCGGCGCGGTGGAGGACTGCCTCACCGCGGCGCTGAAGGCCGGCGGCGGCGTGGCGACGCCGGCCGCCCCGTCCGCCACCCCCGGCAAGCAGATCGCGACCCCCCTTCCGCACCGTCGGCCAGTGGCGGGTGGAGACGGTGTTCCAGGACGGCAAATTCTTCCTGTGCCGCGGCGTCACGGGCACCGGCGCCAATCAGGTCAACGTCATCTTCTATCCGAACAATCGCTGGGCCATCAGCGTGCCGGACATGGCCTTCCCGAAGGGCACCCAGCTCACGGGCATGCTGGAGATCGGCCGCGCGTCGCAGCCCGTTTCCACGGTCGCGCAGGCGCCCGGACTGCGCGAACGCTTCTTCCTGGACGCCGGGACGCTGGAGGCCATGAAGATGGGCGGGCGCATGTCGGCGACGCTCGCCGGCAAGACCGTCTCCTGGCAGATGAACGATGCCGGCCAGATGTTCGGCGCGGTCCAGGACTGCATGACCGCCGCCCGCCAAGGCCCGGCGGCTGAGCGGCGCGGCGCCGCGAGCGCCGTCGCCCCTGCCCCGCC
>NZ_JBNFNU010000243.1:0-6566 GCF_057364445.1 Xanthobacter sp. BG11Y11_SDJG | reverse complement strand
GAGCGCCGTCGCGTCCCCAGGCGAGCGGCCGATGGAGCGTCCGATGGGCGACCAGCGTCCGACCCTGCCCCAGCGCCCCGGCGATCCGGTCTCCGAATTCGCCAAGCGTCCCGCGCCCCGCCCGGCGGCCGAGGTGCCCCAGCGCGCCATGCCCCGCGACGAGGACGAGCAGCTGGAGATCCCCGCCTTCCTGCGCCGGCAAGCCAACTGAAGCACCGCGTGCGGATGTAACAACAGACCCGGGGCCGCGTCATCGCCGCGGCCCCAATTCATTGATTTTTAATGGTAATTTGAATTTGCACCGCAGTAACAGGCGGTAAGCAAGCGTGATTTGGCGCCGCAGCCTCATCCGACTACGGTTCACCCAACGCCTCGGGCGATTCCCGGTTCCGCCGTTTCCGAATTATTCGGGAAAGATCGGCGAAAGTGGGAACGCAAGGTGATGTTTTGGGGGAGGGAAGTGGGCAGCCTTCGGGTGGCCTTTCCCTTAAGAACGGTGCGGAACATGCAAACCACGCTCGCTCGTGAGATCACCCTGAAGGGGGCCGGCGTCCACGCCGGGGTCGAGGCGACCATCACTCTGAAGCCCGCGAGCGCCAATACCGGTATCGTCTTCGTCCGTTCCTTCGCCGACCAGTCTCCCCGCAAGGCCACCGTCTCCCACAAGTCCGTCCAGGCCACCGACCTCGCCACCGTGCTGGGCGATCGCTCCGGCGCCCTCGTTTCCACCGTCGAGCATCTCCTGTCCGCCTTCGCCGGCCTCGGCGTCGACAATGCGACGGTCGAGATCGACGGTCCCGAGGTTCCGATCCTCGACGGCAGCGCCGCCGACTTCGTGGACGCCATCGACGACGCGGGCGTGGTCGAGTTGCGCGGCCGCCGCAAGTATCTCAAGGTTCTCAAGCCGATCCGGGTCGAGAACGGCGCCTCCTTCGGCGAGCTTCTCCCCTACGACGCCGGCTTCCGCCTCGAGGTCGAGATCGACTTCTCCCACGACCTCATCGGCCGCCAGCGCTTCGCCGCCACCATGAACCCTTCGGTGTTCCGCCGCGAGCTGGCCTCCGCCCGCACCTTCGGCTTCCTGAAGGACGTGGAGCGCCTGCGCTCGGCCGGCTATGCCCGCGGCGCCGCGCTGGAGAACACCATCTGCCTCGACGAGGCCGGCGTGCTCAATCCCGAGGGCCTGCGCTTCGACGACGAGTTCGTGCGCCACAAGGCGCTGGACGCGGTGGGCGATCTGGCGCTGGCCGGCCTGCCGCTGCTGGCCCGCTACCGCTCCTTCCGCGGCGGCCACAAGCTGAACTTCGCGGTGGTGGACGCCCTGCTCGCCGACCGCTCGGCCTTCGCCGTGGTCGAGGAGGCCGCCCGTCCGGTGCGCGACACGGTGGGTGTCGACATGGGCGTCTCCGCCCCGGTGCCGGTGTTCGCTCCGGACGTCTGATCGCTCCGGGCGTCCGAATTTTCGAACCGCGTTTCGTCAAACCTCCTCGCCCGGCGGCGCCCCCGCCGGGTTTTCCTTTTGGGTCGTGCGACGGGCGCAAGTGTGGCCGTGGCGACACGCTTTGCCCAAGGAAATGCTTTGCCGGCCGGATGCTGCCACAATACCGGCCGAAAAGTCCCCTACCCGCATCTGCGGCAAGGCGCGGGCGGGCCGAAGGCCGAGAGCAGAGCCGGGGGGCGGGGGCGATCGCGGCGCGATTTCCTTAACCCCGAAGCTTCTATAGAAACGCAGCAGCCGAACGGCGCGGCACGGAAACGGATCGTGATGCCATCTTCGACCGAAGCTCACACGTTGCGCGCGGGCCTCAGGAGCCTCCTGTGCGCCGTCTCGCTGGCCTGCGCCCTGGTCCTGTCGGCCTGCGCCAGCGACAAGGACGAGGTGCTCCCTCCCGACGAGCCGGCGGAGAAGATCTACAATGAGGGCCTGACCCTCCTGCGCCAGCAGCGGCCCGACCAGGCGGCCACCCGATTCGAGGACGTGGACCGCACCCACCCCTATTCCGAATGGGCCCGCAAGGGCCTCCTGATGGCGACCTATTCCTATTTCGAAGCCGGCAAGTACGACGAGGCCATCATGGCCGGGCGCCGCTACGTGGCGCTCTATCCCGGCTCGCAGGATGCCGCCTACGCACAGTATCTGGTCGCCTCCTCGCTCTACGAGAACATTCCCGACATCACCCGCGACCAGCGCAAGACCCGCCAGGCGCTCGAGGCACTCGAGGATGTGGTGCGCAAGTATCCCAACACGGAATACGCTGCGACCGCCAAGAGAAAGATCGAGGTGGCCCGCGACCAGCTGGCCGGCAAGGAGATGATGATCGGGCGCTACTATCTGGAGCAGCGCAACTACACGGGCGCCATCAACCGCTTCAAGGTCGTCGTGACCCAATACCAGACCACCCGGCAGGTGGAGGAGGCCCTCATGCGCCTCACCGAGGCCTACATGGCGCTCGGCGTGGTCAGCGAGGCGCAGACGGCGGCCGCGGTTCTGGGCTATAATTTCCCCGACAGCCCGTGGTACAAGGACGCCTACAAGCTGGTCTCCTCGGGCGGCGCCGCACCGCAGGAGAACAAGGCGTCCTGGATCAGCCAGGCATTCAAGAAGATGGGGCTCGGCTAAAGGTCCATGCTCTCCTCGCTCTCGATCCGGGACATCGTCCTCATCGAGAAGCTCGATCTCTCCCTTGCGGACGGACTGACCGTCCTCACCGGCGAGACGGGAGCGGGGAAGTCGATCCTGCTCGATGCCGTGTCGCTCGCCCTCGGCGGGCGCGGCGACGGCGCTCTGGTGCGACACGGCGCACCGAAGGGTCAGGTGACGCTGGTCTTCGACCTCGCCGCCGGCCACCCCGCCCACGACATTCTCGCCGGCGCCGATCTGCCGGACGAAGGACCGCTCGTCATCCGCCGGGTGCAGATGGCCGACGGGCGCACCCGTGCCAGCATCAATGAAGAGCAGGTGAGCGTGCAGACGCTGCGCCTCATCGGCGCGAGCCTCGTGGAGCTGCACGGCCAGCACGACGACCGCGCCATGGTGGACGCCGCCAGCCACCGCGCGCTTCTGGACGCCTTTGCCGGCCTCTCAACCGCCGCTGCCGGGCTCGGCAGCCTGTGGCGCCTGTGGCGCGAGGCGCTGGAGAACGCCCGCGCCGAGCGCGCCCGCATCGCCGCCGCCGAGAAGGAGGCCGACTTCATCCGCCATGCGGTGGAGGAACTCGCCGCGCTGGCGCCGAAGCCGGGCGAGGAGACGCAGCTCGCCGAGCGCCGCGCCACCATGATGCGCGCCGAGAAGATCGCCGGCGATCTCTCCGAGGCGCTCGATGCGGTGTCGGGCGGGGCCTCCCCCATCCCCGCCCTCGCCGCCGCGGTGCGGCGGCTGGAGCGCCGCGCCGGTGAGGCGCAGGATCTGGTGCGCCCGGCGGTGGCGGCCATCGACGAAGCGCTGAATGCTCTGGAGATGGCGCGCGGGCACCTGGAGACGGCCCTCGCCGACGCCGCCTTCGAGCCGGCGGAGCTGGAGCGCATCGAGGAGCGGCTGTTCGCTTTGCGCGCGGCGGGCCGCAAATATGCGTCGCCGGTGGACGACCTGCCGGCCGTGGTCGCCCGCTTCGCCGCGCAGCTGGAGCGGCTCGACCAGAGCGCGACCTATCTCGCGGGCCTCGAGAAGGTCTCGGCCGACGCCGAGGCCGCCTACCGCGCCGCCGCCGATGCGCTCTCCCACGGCCGCCATGCCGCCGCCCGCCGCCTCGACGATGCGGTGGGGGCGGAACTCGCGCCCCTGAAGCTGGAGCGCGCCACCTTCATCACCAAGGTTGCGAGCGACCCCGCGAGCGCCGGCCCGGACGGCTATGACCAGGTGGAATTCTGGGTGCGCACCAATCCCGGCACCCGTCCCGGCCCGCTCATGAAGGTGGCCTCGGGCGGCGAGCTGGCCCGCTTCCTGCTGGCGCTGAAGGTGGTGCTGGCCGACATGGGCTCGGCGCCGACCCTGGTGTTCGACGAGATCGACACCGGCGTCGGCGGCGCGGTGGCGGACGCCATCGGCCAGCGCCTCGCCCGGCTCGCCGACAAGGTGCAGGTGCTGTGCGTGACCCATGCGCCGCAGGTGGCGGCACGGGCGCGGCACCATCTGCTGATCGCCAAGGGAACGGCGGAGGTCGGGGCGATCGCGGGGGCCGTGGAGACGGCAAGCAACGGGGCCGATCACGAGCCGCCCGTCACCACCTCCGTCGCCGTGCTCGGCACGCGCGAGCGGCGCGAGGAGATCGCCCGCATGCTCGCCGGCGCCACCGTCACCGCCGAAGCCCGGGCGGCGGCGGACCGGCTGCTGAAGACGGCGCGGTAGTCAGGCGGCGCCCCCACTGCGGGCATCGCCTCGACCAAGCTGCTCCCGCTCACTCCTGCCCGGGCTTGTCCTGCCTGAGGCTCTTGACCGCGCCGCGCCGGGCCTTGGCCTCCAGCCGGCGGGTCTTGGAGCCGAGGGTCGGCCGCGTGGGATGGCGCGGCGGGTCCACCTTGAGGGCGGCGCGCACCAGTTCCACCAGACGCTCGATGGCGTCCTCGCGGTTGCGCTCCTGGGTGCGGAAGCGCTGGGCCTGGATCACCAGCACGCCCTCGCGCGTGAGGCGCCGGCCGGCCAAGGCGGCAAGGCGTCCCTTCACCGCCTCCGGCAGGCTCGGGGATGCGGCGACGTCGAAGCGCAGCTGCACCGCGCTCGACACCTTGTTCACGTTCTGCCCGCCCGGCCCGGAGGCGCGCACGAAGGCCAGGACGATCTCCTCCTCGGGGATGCGGATGCGGGGCGAGATCTCGATCATGATTCGCAAGAGCACGCGCCGATCAGGTTGCTACGCAAGCTGATCGGATCACGCGTTCTCTCTCTTTGAGTTAGAGGGCGATCCACCGATCAGATTGATTCAATCTGATCGGATCGCACTCTGGGGTCCGGACCGCCCGAGCATAAGCGGTTCTCCGGCGCCCTGCATGGGCCGCGTCGCCTCCGGACGCAGACGGCTCAGATGGCGTGGCGGTTGGCGGACGGGCCGAAATGCTCCACGTAGCGCGGGCTCAGGGCCGAGACCGGCAGCATGATCAGCACGTCGGTGGTGCCGAACTGGTGGTCCACCACCGCGCCGTCGCCCACATAGCCGCCGAGCCGCAGATAGCCCTTGATGAGCGGCGGCAAAGCGTGCAGCGCCGCCTTGGGGTTGATGTCGGCCTTCGCCAGGCGGTCCATGGCGGTGTAGCGGCGCTCCACCGCGCGGGCGCGCCATTCCTCGGGCGCGCGGGCATTGTGGTGCAGGAAGGAGAGCGGCAGCGCCAGCGCGTCCGGGTCGGTGCCCTCCAGGCTGGCGCAGCCGAACATCACGTCGATCTTGTTGCGCAGGATATAGGTCCACACGCCGTGCCAGAGCAGCTCCACCGTGCGCTTGTTGCGGTAGGGCTTGAGCACGCAGGAGCGGCCGAGCTCCAGGAACCTGAGGCTTGGGTGGGCGGCGATGATGCCGGAGACGTCGAACTCGCCCTGGGTATAGAAGCCGCCGTGGCGCTCGGCCACGTCCTGCTTCAGCAGGCGGTAGGTGCCGACCACCTTGGGCTTGCGGCGCCCGAGCACCACCTTGCCCGCCTCGTGGTCGAGCACGAGGATGTGGTCGCAGATGGTGTCGAAGCTGTCCATGTCGCGGCGGGCGAGGCGCGTGGCGGCGTCGGGCACCGCCGCCATCTCCTCGTAGAACACCTTGTAGCGCAAACGCTGGGCGCGGCGCACGTCGCGCGCGGTGCGGGCGAGCCGCACCTCCAGCGCACCGAGGCGGCCGAGCACCACGCTGTCCTTCAGCGGCACCGCCTCGCGATGGCGGATGCCGGAATAGGCGCGCAGGTCGGTGACGAACTTCTGCGGATCGGGAAGCAGCGGCTTGGCGGCGGCACCGGGCACGTGGGCGTCCCGCTCGGACACGAACGGAAACGCGGCATCCTTGCCGAACCAGGACGGCTGCAACGGCGGCGCGCCCGGAGCCATCGGCCGGCCGGTCGGCGGCTTCAGGCCCGGCCACTTGGCCAGGCTCTCTTTCGCCACATCGATTCCGCGCCCGACCAGCGCAGGAAAATCGAAGCCCGGCTCATTCTGTCCGATGCGCTTCATTGCAACGCCCCCTCCCTCGGGCCGCTGCGGGCGAATTCGGGCTAGCGCCCTTCGCCCCTTCTACGGTCACAAGGGCATCCCGATCTCCCGCCGCCGGCCCTGCGACGGGTCGGTGCCGAGGCCGGCCAAACGCCGGGTGATCGAGAGCAACACCATAGTTTTCCAACGCCCGTGTGACAATCTCCGACGCGCCAAAGGCGCCCCGCAGGAGCCCTCGGCCGGCCGCCCGGTCCCTCGCTCCGCGCCCGCCGCGGCGATCCCCGAAAGGAATGCTCATGGTTTCCATGGCCGACGTCACCCTTCCCCGCCGCCTTCCTCGCCGGCTTCGTGAGCTTCGTCTCGCCCTGCGTGCTGCCGCTGGTGCCGCCCTATCTCGCCTATCTGGGCGGCTCGACCCTCGACGACCTCGCCGGCGCCGAGCCGG
>NZ_JBNFNU010000242.1:0-6573 GCF_057364445.1 Xanthobacter sp. BG11Y11_SDJG | reverse complement strand
GTGGCGGCGGGCGCGGCCGGCGCGCAGCGGCAGGCGTCGCCGGCGCGGTGCCCGCCTTTCGGGTCGGCGCGACACCGACGATCTTTGCCCACCTCCGGGTCGATCTTTCGAGCCGGGAACGGCGCGCTGGAGGCCGCTGATGATGATGCGGTCGCCCGCCTTGAGGCCCGCCTCGATGGCGCGCAGGCCGTCGGGCTGGAGCTGGCCGGTGGTCACCATGGTCTGGGCGACCACATTGTCCGCGTTCACCGTGAGCACATAGGCGCCGAGCTGGTTGTGGCCGATGGCGGCATCGGGCACCAGGATGGTCTGCGCCGCCTCGCCGAGCGGCAGGCGCACCCGCGCGAACAGGCCGGGCAGCAGCGCCATGTTCTTGTTGTCGAAGATGCCGCGCACGGTGAGCGTGCCGAGGTTCGGATCCACCTGCGGGGCGATGTAGTCGAGCTTGCCCTGGTGCGGGAAGCCCTGCTCGGTCTGCAGGCCGATCTCCACCGGGATGTCGCCGATGCGGCGCTCGACGCTCATGAGCGTGCGGCCGGTCTTGGCGAGGTGCTCCTTGATGTTGAGCACCTGCTGCTCGCTCAGCGAGAACCACACATAGATCGGGTCCACCTGGACGATGGAGGCGAGCTGGGTCGGGCCGCTATAGCCGACCAGCGCGCCCACGTCCTGCTGGTGGGCGGTGACGAGGCCGTCGAAGGGCGCCGTCACCTCGGTGTAGCCGAGATTGATCTGCGCCGTCTGCACCGCGGCCTGGGCATTGGCGACGTTGGCCACCGACTGGTCGCGCTTGGCGCGCGCCTGGTCGAGGGTGGCCTGGGAAGCGAAGTCCTGCTTGGCGAGCTGCGCCTGGCGGTTGTACTCCGCCTCCGCCTGCACCTGGAGCGCCTGATTCGCCGCCAGCGTCGCCTTGGCCTGGTCGAGGCTGGCCTTGTACTGGTCCTGCTCGATCACGAACAGCACCGAGCCCTTCTTGGCGAGCTGGCCGTCCTGGTAGTTGATCGAGGTGAGGAAGCCCTGGACGCGGGCATTGAGCTGCACCGAATTGATCGAGGCGGTGTTGCCCGTGAGCTCCAGGAAGCGCGTCACCGGCTGCTGGAGCACGGGGGCCACCGTCACCTTGGGCGGCGGCGGGGCCACATAGGTGTTCTTCTCCTCGCAGGCGGCAAGCGCAAGCGCGGCCGAAACCGCAATGCCGCCACGGCGCAGGCCGGACACCCGGATTCCCCCGACCATACCCATTCCCCCATTGTGCAGTCGCGGCGGATACTAAGCACGGGTCCATGACGTGTCCATGAGAGGAATTCGCCACAATCAGGAGATACATGGTTTTGAGAGGTCCTGTGGCCAAGGCACGCGTGGGAGCGGATGATGACTCAGATCGGCTCTTCCCCCGCTCGGCCTGCGCCTCGGACAAAATCCGAGCGTGGCGGGCTGCTTGGCTTCTTCTCCGCTGCCGCCATTTCGAGTCTGGCGGCTAACATCTATATATTTGCGGCACTGTCTTTTGGTGTTCAGCAAAAAACCGGGGCTATCGCTCGACCAATCGGCGAGCAAATTATGTTTTCCTTTGCATTTCTCATCGGATATGCCCTCTTTGTCAGTATATTATGCGCCTTTCCGTCAATCATTTTTCATTTTCTTTCACAACGATTCCGTATCATACATCCCATTTGGTATATTTTGTTTGGCGCAGTGCTTGGAGGAACTTTCGGCACACTCTCGGCTCCCTTTTTCGCGCCTGATTGGGACCCCGAAGGAGCGATCGCCCCCGTCACGCCCGTGAACATGATCTCAAATCCACACGCTCTGGCTGCTTGGGCATGGCTGTTCATTCTCCCTGGCGCACTGGGCGGCCTCACCTACTGGTGGGTGGAGAGGCGCGCCGCGCCCCCCTCGCATTGACATTGCCCCCACCCGTTCATAAGTGTCCGCGAGGATTTGCGCCCCCTATGGCGGCTTCAGGGTCATCGTTGCCCCGCGCGCCCTTGCGGCAGGTGCGGGACCCGGGTTCCCGACTTGCTGCCGCCGCATTGGGGGTATTGAAGAACGCCCAATTTCCCGGGGGTCCGGCCGCTTGCGCCCGCCGCCTTCGAGACCGATCGGAACAGAGATACCCATGCTAGGTGGATTTGCCCGCAAGCTCTTCGGCTCCGCGAACGACCGTCGCGTCAAGGGCTACCGCCCGCGCGTCCAGGCCATCAACGCCATGGAGAAGGAGCTGGAGGGCCTGTCCGACGAGGCCCTGCGCGCCCGCACCCAGCAGTTCCGCGAACAGATCGCCGCCGGCGCCTCGCTCGACGACCTCCTGGTGCCGGCCTTCGCCACCGTGCGCGAGGGCTCCAAGCGCGCGCTCGGCATGCGCCCGTTCGACGTGCAGCTGATCGGCGGCATGGTGCTGCACGAAGGCGGCATCGCCGAGATGAAGACCGGCGAGGGCAAGACCCTGGTCGCCACCCTCCCGGTCTATCTCAACGCGCTGGCCGGCAAGGGCGTGCATGTGGTCACGGTGAACGACTACCTCGCCAAGCGCGACGCCGAGTGGATGGGCCGCCTCTACCGCTTCCTCGGTTTGTCCACCGGCATCATCGTCCACGGCCTCGACGACGACGAGCGCCGCGTCGCCTATCAGGCGGACGTCACCTACGCCACGAACAACGAGCTGGGCTTCGACTATCTGCGCGACAACATGAAGTACGAGCGCGCCCAGATGGTGCAGCGCCCGCATTTCTACGCCATCGTCGACGAGGTGGACTCGATCCTGGTGGACGAGGCGCGCACGCCGCTCATCATTTCCGGCCCGCTCGACGACCGCTCGGACTTCTACAACACCATCGACACCTACATTCCGCGCCTCGTGAAGGAAGACTACGAGGTGGACGAGAAGCAGCGCACCGTCACCATGACGGAAGCGGGCATGGAGAAGATGGAGCAGATGCTTGCCGAGGCCGGGCTGCTGAAGTCGGAGAGCCTCTACGACATCGAGAACGTCTCGGTGGTGCACCACGTCAACCAGGCGCTGCGGGCCCACGCGCTGTTCCAGCGCGACAAGGACTACATCGTCCGCAACGGCGAGGTGGTCATCATCGACGAGTTCACCGGCCGCATGATGCCGGGCCGGCGCTATTCGGAAGGCCTGCACCAGGCGCTGGAGGCCAAGGAGCGCGTCCCGGTCCAGCCGGAGAACCAGACGCTCGCCTCCATCACCTTCCAGAACTATTTCCGCCTGTACCAGAAGCTCGCCGGCATGACCGGCACGGCGGCCACCGAGGCGGCCGAGTTCCAGGACATCTACAAGCTCGAAGTGGTGGAGATCCCCACCAACGTGCCGGTCTCGCGCATCGACGACGACGACGAGGTCTACCGGTCGGCGGCCGAGAAGTACAAGGCCATCATCACCCTGATCCGCGACTGCCACGAGCGGGGCCAGCCGGTGCTGGTGGGCACCACCTCCATCGAGAAGTCGGAGCTGCTCGCCGAACTGCTGAAGCAGGACGGCTTCCGCCAGGTGGACTTCTCCGACCCCGCCGCCACCTCGGGCACCCGCAGCAATGCCCGCTCGTTCGCGGTGCTGAATGCCCGCTACCACGAGCAGGAAGCCTATATCGTCGCCCAGGCCGGCGTGCCCGGCGCCATCACCATCGCCACCAACATGGCCGGCCGCGGCACCGACATCAAGCTCGGCGGCAACGTGGAGATGCGCGTCGCCCACGAACTGAGCGACCTGCCCGAGGGCGAGGAGCGCGCCGCCGCCGAGGCGAAGATCGCCCGCGAGGTGGAGGAGCTCAAGAAGACCGCGCTCGCCGCCGGCGGCCTGTTCGTGCTCGGCACCGAGCGCCACGAGAGCCGGCGCATCGACAACCAGCTGCGCGGCCGCTCCGGCCGCCAGGGCGACCCCGGCCATTCCAAGTTCTTCCTGTCGCTGGAAGACGACCTGATGCGCATCTTCGGGTCGAACCGGCTCGACGGCATGCTGCAGAAGCTCGGCCTCAAGGAGGACGAGGCGATCGTCCATCCCTGGATCAACAAGGCGCTGGAGAAGGCGCAGCAGAAGGTCGAGGCGCGCAACTACGACATCCGCAAGAACCTGCTCAAGTATGACGACGTGCTCAACGACCAGCGCAAGGTGGTGTTCGAGCAGCGCGTCGAGCTGATGAACGACGACGACGTGGCCGAGACGGTGGAGGACATGCGCCATGCCCTCATCACCGAGACGGTGGCGAAGTTCATCCCCGAGAACGCCTATCCAGAGCAGTGGGACGTGGACGGCCTCGACGCCGCCATCAAGGAGGTGCTGGGCCTCGATCTGCCGGTGAAGGACTGGGCCAAGGAAGAGGGCATCGCCGGCCCCGAGGTCACCGAGCGCATCATCCGCCGCGCCGACGAGTGGATGGCGGCGAAAAGTGCCCAGTACGGGCCGGACCTCATGCGCTACGTGGAGAAGTCCATTCTCCTGCAGACGCTGGACCATCTGTGGCGCGAGCACATCGCCATGCTGGACCACCTGCGCCAGGTGGTGGGCCTGCGCGGCTATGCCCAGCGCGATCCGCTGAACGAGTACAAGTCCGAGGCCTTCAACCTGTTCTCCGCGCTGCTCAACCGGCTGCGCGAGATCGTCACCGCCCAGCTCATGCGGGTGGAGATCGTCACCCAGCCGCCGCCCATGGGCGATCTGCCGGCGATGGAGGCGCACCACGAGAACCCGCTGACCGGCGAGGACGAGATGGCCGAGGCCGGCGCCGCCATCGGTTCCCGTCCCCAGCCGCTGCTCTCGGGCGACATCGCGGTGGCCGAACGCAACCCGGACGATCCGTCCACCTGGGGCAAGGTGGGCCGCAACGAGGCCTGCCCCTGCGGCTCCGGCAAGAAATACAAGCACTGCCACGGCCGCTTCGCCTGAGCGCGATGGCGGCCGTTTCGTAAAGCCCAACCCCCTCCGTTCGCGCCCCCGAGGAAGCGGCAAGGCCACCGCTCGCAACGCCCCGCGTCGTAAAACGGGCCCCTTGCCGTTCGCGCCCCCTCTCCCCTTGCGGGAGAGGGCCGGGGTGAGGGGTTCCGCGCCCTCCCAGGAGGCGCCGCCCGCGCCCGGCGGACAACACACCGGGCAAAGCTGGAGAGCTCTCAGCGGGCCTTGGCCCGCCGCGCCAGCGCGCGGTCGAGCGCCACCAGCAGCAGGCCGGCGGCGAAGAAGCCGGCGGCGAGCGCCAGCGCGTTCAGCGCCGTGCGCTCCGGGCCGAGCTTCGCCGGGTCGAGGAACCAGTAGGCGTACCAGCCGTCCACGGCGCCGCGCGCCATCGCATAAGCGAGGTAGGCGAGCGGCGGCACCATGGCCCACAGCGCGTCACGGAAGGCGAGCCCGCCATGGGGCATCAGCGCCCAGGCGAGAAGGAACAAGGGCGGCATCACGTCGTGCAGCGCATGGTCCGCCACCGCCTGCCAGCCGGTGGGGTTCCACACGTGCCGCAGCAGCAGCGAATAGACGATGCCGATCAGCACGATCGCCACCACCGCCGCAAGCCGCACCCGCGGCCCGGCGAGCGCGCGCCCGGGCGCCAGCGCCATGGCGAGCGCACGGCGGCGGCGAACATGTTGCCGAGGATGGTGAAGTAGCCGAGGAAGCGCCACAGCCCGGCGGCGAGCGCGTGGAGCGGCCCCAGTCCCGCCTCGGCCTCCTTCACGACGATGATGCCGAGCTGGAGCGCCAGCGCCGCGAACCCCACCAGCGCCGCCACCAAAGCCAGGCCCCTGCCCCACCGTTCCATGATGCCCCCTCCGGCCCCCGGGAAAGACAGCGCCGCGCGCCGGGCCGGACGGCGCCGGCTCCAGGCCGGCGGCAGGCTCGCTCGGCCAAGGCAAAGCTTAGAACCGTTCGGCGCAAATCGAAAACGGTGGCTTGGATCCAGACTCGCTACCGTTGAGGGTGCACCGGTTTCGTGCTCACCTGATGCGTCTGCGGTGTCGGCGCTGAGAGGGCCCCATGATCGTCGTCGTCATCGTGCTTGCGAGCGTGCTGCTGCCGTTCGCCCATCTCGCCGTGACCAAGGGGCCGTGGACGCGCCGCAACGTGCTGCGCCTGCTGCTGGTCTATGCCTTCGTGTTCGACGTGGGCCTGGTCGGCTTCGTCTTCGGCTTCGTCCCGCACGTCTTCTTCGCCGACGAAGCCGCGCGGCTGATCGGCTGGCCGGCGGGCAGCCCGTTCCAGTTCGAGGTGGGCCTGCACGATGGCGCCTGGGGCCTCCTCGGCTTCCTCTGCGTCTTCATCGGCGGCGGGTTCTGGGTCGCGACCGCGCTCGGCTGGTCGTTCTTCATGTTGGGCGCGGCTTATGGCCATGTGCGCGAGCTGGTGGTGGCGCACGATTTCGCGCCCTACAACCTCATGCCGGCCTTCACCGACACGTTCATACCGCTGTGGCTGCTGGGCCTGCTCTACGCCTACGCGCGCAGCGGCGGGCTTCAGGGCGCGCTGCGCCGGGAGGACTGAGCCGGAGGCTCAGCGCGGCGCGATCGTGCCGGTCACGGAGGGCGCGCCGCCGCCGGCTTCCGAGAGGCCGGTATCGTCCAGGCCGGCCGGCG